>JBFGYN010000211.1:0-7061 GCA_041587415.1 Candidatus Competibacterales bacterium
GCGCCAGCTCGGTGTCGTCGAGGCCCCAATCGGCGGCTACCGGCTCGAGCAGCGCTGTTGCCATGTTAGCGACGTTCTCTGCCTGCGTCGTGTCGACGTCGTAGCGTCGGCTCATGACGGCTATCGTTCGGTCGCGGACATCTTCGTCTCGAAATCGCCCCAGCATGTCGTATATGACGCCCTCGCGCATGGCGCCGTCCGATACTTGCAGATGCTCGATGCCCAATGCTTCGCACACGCCGTGGAGAACGATCGCTCCACCGCTGAACACTGCCGCTCGCTGTTCACTTAGCTCCCACCGCTGGGCCACCACCGAAGCTTTGCCGAGCTCCGGCAACGTGCTGCGCAAACGACGGAGCGAGTCCAATGTAATGCCGTCGTGGCTCCAACCCTCCCGGATGACCACGTCGCGCACCGCTTTGATGGAGCCCGATGCGCCGACCACGTGCCCCCACCCAGTCTCTTGGTAGGTCTGCACCACCGGCTCCATTTCCATCTTCACGCGCATCTCTGCAGCACGCAGGTCAACCTCCCGTATCAGTCCGTCGCGAAGATGCGCCCGGGTGATGCTTACGCAGCCCATGAACAAGCTCTGCAGCTCGAGCGGTTCGAATCGCTCACCGATGATCAGCTCCGTACTACCACCACCGATATCGATTACCAGACGCTTGCCCTCGCCGTCGACGCCGGTCGCGTGTGCGACGCCCAGATAAATGAGGCGCGCCTCTTCGATGCCGCTGACGATCTCGATCGGGTGGCCGAGGAGTTTCTCGGCTTTGGCGATGAACTTGGCGCCGCCGCGCAGTTGACGCATTGTATTGGTTCCAACGACACGAACGCGGGTATCGGGGAGGTGGCGAAGCCGCTGGCCAAAACGTGCAAGGCAGTCCAGGGCTCGCACTTGAGCCTCTTTGCTGAGACGCTTCTCCTCGTCCAGCCCCGCCGCCATCTGGACCATCTCCTTGATTCGGTCGACGACCTGCAAGTCGCCCTTCGCGATCCGGGCGACGATCATGTGAAAGCTGTTCGATCCGAGATCTATTGCAGCAAGGTTTTCACTGTTCAAGGCGACATTTCCACGTCGCTCACCGGGATTCCAGGTGAGGGTAGCGAGCCAATGATGCGATCTAACGGCGCAGGGTTGCGTCCCAAACTGATGTCGAAGCTTCTCTCATTCGCTTTCCTGGGTGGGTGCGAACACGAGTCCCGAAAGGGGTGGCAGCGTCAAGTTCAGAGAGTACGGTCTGCCGTGCGCGGGGATCTCCTCCGCTCGAACGGCACCCAGATTGCCGACACCGCTGCCTCCGTACGCCTCGCTGTCGCTGTTCAGGCATTCCCGAAACAAGCCCGGGGTCGGAACGCCGATGCGATATCCGCCACGCACGACGGGGGTGAAATTGAACACCGCGACCACGAAATCAGCGGGATTCTTCGACCGCCGGAGCAGCGCGATAATGCTCTGCTCGTAGTCGGTGCAGTCAATCCACTCGAAACCGGCAGGATCGAAGTCCACCTCGTATAGTGCGGGTGAATCAGCGTACAGCGCGTTGAGATCCCGAACGAAACGCTGAACTCCTGCGTGCGGTCCGAGTTCCAGGAGGTGCCAGTCAAGGGAAGCCGCGTAGTTCCACTCCCGGCCCTGCCCAAACTCGCCCCCCATGAACAACAGTTTCTTGCCCGGGTGCGCGTACATGAACGTGTAGTAAAGGCGAAGATTGGCGAATTTTTGCCATGTATCTCCTGGCATCCGATCGAGAATGGAGCCCTTACCGTGTACCACTTCATCATGGGACAGGGGCAGGATGAAGTTCTCGTTAAAGGCGTAGATCAGCCCGAAGGTCATCTTGTCGTGGTGATACCGGCGATGCACGGGATCTTCCGAGATGAACGACAGTGTGTCGTGCATCCAGCCCATGTTCCACTTGTACGTGAAACCAAGTCCGCCGAGGTAGGTTGGCCTCGACACCATGGGCCAAGCGGTCGATTCCTCAGCCATGGTTACGGCGCCCTGGGCATGCACCACTTCGTTCATCTGCTTCAGGAAACCAATGGCTTCCAAATTCTCGTTACCACCGAATTCGTTCGGAACCCACTGGTCTGCCTCTCGCGAATAATCCAGGTAGAGCATGGAGGCGACCGCGTCCACGCGCAGCGCGTCAATGTGATACTCATCAATCCAGAGCAGGGCACTGGCGAGCAGATAGTTTCTAACCTCGTTGCGGCCAAAGTTGAACACCAATGTGCCCCAGTCCTGATGTGCTCCCTGGCGGGGATCGGCGTGCTCATAGAGATGGGTGCCGTCGAACTGACCGAGCCCGTGTTCGTCTCGCGGAAAGTGCGCAGGCACCCAATCCACGATGACACCGATGCCCTGGTGGTGGCAGCAATCGACAAAATATTTGAATTCGTCCGGGCCACCGAATCGCCAGGTCGGCGCGAACATTCCGATGGGCTGGTAGCCCCATGATCCGTCGAATGGGAACTCGGTAGGTGGCAATAGCTCGATGTGGGTGTAGCCCATGTCCCGAACGTACGCCACCAGTTCTTCTGCCAGTTCCCTGTAACTCAACCAACGATCACCGTCCCCGTGGCGGCGCCAGGAGCCAAGGTGAACTTCGTAGATCGAAATGGGCCGGTCCAGGGCCGACCTCTCCGCGCGGTTTGCCATCCAGGCGTCGTCGCCCCAACTGTAATTTCCCCGGAATACGATCGAGGCGTTTCCCGGGGGTGGCTCCATCCGCCTGGCAAACGGGTCGGCTTTGAGCGGCAGCCGGTGACCCTCGCCGCTTACCAGCTCGAACTTGTAAAACTCGCCCTCGCCGAGCCCTGGGACGAAAATGTCCCATACGCCATTGCTCGGATGCAAACGCATGGGATGGCGGCGGCCGTCCCAATTGTTGAATGGGCCCACCACGCTGACGCGCTTCGCGCTCGGCGCCCACACGGAGAAATGAACACCGCCGACCCCTTCCAGCTCCATCGGGTGAGCGCCGAGCTTGTCATACAAACGTAGGTGCGTGCCCTCGCCGATGAGATGTCGATCCAGGTCACCGAGCGGAGACGGAAACCGATAGGGGTCGTCCACGATTCGGGATTGCTCCCCTTCCCGGAGCCGGAAACGATAGCCGACCACAGGAAGCGACAAGCGTGCTTCAAAAACGCCATCCGCATGGACCCGCTCCAATTGCGCGAGTGACTCCCCCTTCTCGTTTAGAATGTCGACGGATTCCGCTTGGGGCTGGATGGTTCGCACCGTCCATTTCTTGCCGCCGGAATGAGGTCCCAGTACCGAGAACGGGTCACCGCTGCGCCCTTTCGCAATGTCTTCAAGCGCTGAACTGAGCTTTGCCATTGTCAACCGCCGGGTTTCAATTGGTAGAGGTGTCCAAATTCACTGTTGGTGCTGTGGTCAGATCGAACCGCAGTTGCAGCACACCTTTGTCAAAATCGCCAAAACGAGCGGATGATATCCGTGCGCAGTGTTCGAATCAGCGCTTACAGATTCCCCTGCCTCACGTGATAACACTGGGTTCTTTTCGGCCCGTATGCCGCTCGACCTGAGAGACGTCCCGGGAAAGCGCAATCAAGTCGGCCAGCGCTGCCTGGGGATCATCATCGTGCTTTTCGGCCCGTGATTCGTGGCGCTCGAGATAGACGCGCAAAGTTGCACCCTCCGTCCCGGTGCCGGACAAACGATAGACGATGCGTGCCTCTTCCTCTCGGGAGGAATCCCGCAGCAGGAGACGGATCCCTTGGCCGTCGGCCCTGCTGCCGTCGACCGGATCGGAATAGGAAAAATCGTCACACAAGTGTACGTCATAGTCCCCAAACCGTTTTCCACATAGTTGTCCGGCACGGCCACGCAGCGCATCCATGAGTGCGTTGGCGCCGTCCAAATCAACCCCTTCGAAGTCGTGTCGGGTATAGACATCGCGCCCGAAGCGCCGCCAGTGCGAACGGACAATGTCGGCAACGGATTCACGCCGGACAGCGAGCAGGTTCAACCAGAAAAGGACGGCCCACAAGCCATCCTTTTCCCGTACGTGGTTGGACCCGGTACCGAAAGATTCCTCACCGCACAGGGTTATTTCGCCCGCATCGAGCAGGTTGCCGAAAAACTTCCAGCCCGTTGGGGTCTCGAAGCACGGAATTCCGAGATCCTCGGCCACTCGATCTGCGGCACGGCTGGTTGGCATCGAGCGTGCGATTCCCGAAAGCCCCTTCGCATAGCCCGGCACGAGCCCGGCATTCGCGGCTAGGATCGCGAGACTATCGCTCGGCGTCACGTATATATCGCGCCCGAGAATCATATTCCGATCGCCGTCTCCGTCTGAGGCAGCACCGAATTCAGAGGCACCCCTTCCTTGCATGAGCGCAACCAGCTCTTTCGCGTGTGCGAGATTTGGATCGGGATGGGTGCCACCAAAATCCGGAAGCGGTTCGCCTCGAATGACCGTACCGGGCCCAGCATGCAGGGCCTGCTCCAATATTGCCTTCGCATACGGGCCATTTACGGCATTCATGGCGTCGAATTTCATGGAAAACGAATCGGATGCCAGGAGATCGCGCATACGATCGAAGTCGAACAGTTGCTCCATCAGCTCGGCGTAGTCTGCGACCGGATCGATGATTTCCACACACAGCGGGCCGAGCCAATGCTCGCCCTGTCGGTCCAGGTCGATGTCCGGTTCTTCGACAATACGAAACTCCGAGATTTCCTGACTCCTGCGGAAGATCGCATCGGTGCTCTTCTCGGGCGCCGGCCCGCCATTAGAGCTGTTGTATTTGATACCGAAATCCGCCTCGGGACCACCCGGATTGTGGCTGGCCGAGAGTATGATGCCGCCGAATGCACGATGTTTACGAATTACACAGGACGCAGCGGGTGTCGAGAGAATTGCCCCCTGCCCGACCAGTACCCGACCGAAGCCATTGGCGGCGGCCATCTTGAGGATCACCTGTATCGCTTCACGATTGTGATAGCGTCCGTCGCCGCCTACGACCAAGGTTTGCCCCTGATAACCGTCCAGGGTGTCGAATATCGACTGGACGAAATTTTCCAGGTAACGGGGCTGTTGGAACACCCGGACCTTCTTGCGCAGTCCGGATGTGCCCGGCTTTTGGTCGGGAAACGGTGTCGTTTGGATCGTTCGGATCTGCGTAGCCATTGCGCTACCGCGAAAAGTGTATGGACTGCCCAAGCATGTCCGGAGTGACGAGGACGATGCCGCGGTCCGTGACACGAAAGCCGCGCTTCTTGTCCTGTTCGTGATCCTCGCCGATAACCATGTCTTCGGGAATCACGCAGCCTCGGTCGAGAATGGCCCGCCTGATTCGTGCCCGTTGACCGATTTGGACTTCGGGCAGCACAACCGTGTCCTCGATGTCCGCGTTGGCGTCCACCTTGACGTTGGAAAACAACAGAGACCGGTGCACCGTGGCCCCGGAAACCACACAACCGCCGGAGACCATGGAATCGATTGCCAGGCCCCGGCGGGTCTCATCATCGAACACGAACTTGGCGGGCGGTAACTGGACCTGATAGGTGAGTATCGGCCACTCCTGATCGTAGAGGTTCAGTTCCGGGGAGACGGACACGAGTTCCATGTTCGCCTCCCAGAACGCATCGAGGGTTCCTACGTCCCGCCAGTAGGCCCGACCGCCGGTTTTCAAGTCGCGGAATGGGTACGCGAAGACCCTGTGCCGGTCGAGGATGGACGGAATAATATTGGTGCCGAAGTCGTGTCCGGAATCCGGATTGTCGGCGTCCTCGATGAGTTTGTCGTAGAGGAAGTCGGTCCTGAATACATAATTGCCCATGGACGCGAGGCAAATTCCGGGTTTGCCGGGAATCGCCGTGGGCTCGGCGGGCTTCTCGTCGAAGCGAATGACACGCCCCGAGTCGTCCACGGTCATGACGCCGAAGGCTTTCGCCGCCTCCTCGATCGGCACTTCCAGGCACGACACCGTCATGTCTGCTTCCGATTCCAAATGAAAAGCCAACATCTCCCCGTAGTCCATCTTGTAGATGTGATCGCCGGAAAGGATGAGGACGTACTCGGGCCGGTGGGTTCTGATAATGTCGAGATTCTGATACACGGCGTCAGCCGTGCCCTGGTACCACTCATCGTCGACCCGCTGCGACGCGGGAAGCACCTCGACGAACTCGCTCAGCTCGCTTTGGAAGCGGCTCCAACCGTGAACCAGGTGCTGGATCAGGGAGTGCGCCTTGTACTGGGTGAGAACGCCGACGCGACGTATTCCGGAATTGACACAGTTAGAGAGGGGAAAGTCGACGATGCGAAATTTCCCTCCGAACGGAACCGCGGGCTTCGCTCGCCAATCCGTTAGTTCATACAATCGAGAACCTCGACCACCCGCAAGCACGAGGGCCAAGGTCTGGCGCGTGAGGCGACTGATAAATCGATGATCCTGGTTCTGCACCCGACATCCTCCTACTTCGTGAAATTGGAAACGCCGCACCCAATCGTGCTCAACCTTACCGCACTCGGAGCAACGTTCCCACGTAAGACCGGGCACGGCGCTTCGAGTCCTGCCGCCGATCAGTGACGCTGTGATTCGCGTCGATATGCCGCAGAACAGCGCAGTCCACCGCTCGGCCTGAGCCGCGCGGCTCGTGGTTCGGCATCAATGCCCGACCATAGCTTTTGCCAGATACCAAGTCAAAAATAAGTCCAGTGGATTTTTTTAAGCCTGCTTCCAATTGGAAATCTCTCGCCTCTCGTTTGAAAATGAGAGCGATGCGAACTCGGGGCCCCCGGATCTATTCGCACGGTCGCGCCGAAGTCATTGTGCTCGCGGGGCGAGGCGGAATAGCTCGGGGATTGCCTAGTGTCCCGTCCCTTAAGTTCGTTGCATTTCAGCGGGGCGCTCTGAATCGTAACGAACTTAAGGGATGGGACACTAGGTCCTCACGCCCACCTCATCCAGATGTCGCAGCAAATCGGACGGATCCTGATAGACCCGATATGCGCCTGCCCGCTCCAGTTCGTCATGGCCATAACCACCGGACAGCAACCCGACGCCAAGAGCCCGGGCAC
>JBFGYN010000212.1:0-7021 GCA_041587415.1 Candidatus Competibacterales bacterium
ACTCAAGTTGTCGCTACGGCTACAACTTTTCGTCCAGGGCGCTTGCATGCAAAGGCAAGCGCCCGCTCGGCGAGGGGCGATGATTAACTGGATCACCGCCCCTCGCCTCGCCCAGAGCGGCGCCAGGACGGCTGCGAATTCCGCCATCATCCGGGGTCCCTGATGAAGTATCCGGGCTAATCCATGCGCACGATCGGCGGTGACATCTCCGCCGTGGAACTCCCCGGCCGAACTTGCTCAGGGTGCCCTCAGTGATTCGACGGAAAGGTGAACACGGTTCCTTCACGCACCCCCGCGGAAGGCCAGCGCTGGGTGATGGTCTTGCGACGTGTGTAGAATCGCACCGCGTCCGGCCCATACGCGGACAGATCGCCGAACAGCGACCGTTTCCACCCGCCGAAGCTGTGATAGGCGACGGGTACCGGAAGCGGCACGTTGACGCCCACCATGCCGACCTTGATGTTGTCGGTGAAGTAACGGGCGGCCTCGCCATCTCGGGTGAATATGCACGTGCCGTTTCCGTACTCGTGGGCATCGGTGAGGTCCATCGCCTCCTGCAGACTGGAGACCCGCACGACGCTCAAAACCGGGCCGAAAATCTCGTCGTGATAGACCTTCATGTTCGGTTTCACATTGTCGAACAGGCAACCGCCGAGAAAGAAGCCCTGCTCGTGCCCATCAACCCGGATGTTGCGGCCATCGACCACCAGTGTCGCGCCCTCTTCGACCCCAAGCTCGACGTATCCCCGCACCTTGGACTCGTGATCCTTGGTAACCAACGGCCCCATGTCACAGTCGTGCGACAGACCGTTGCCGACTTTCATTGTAGCCAGTTCCGCCTGCAGCTTTCCGACGACGCTATCGGCCACTTCGTCACCGACGGCTACGACCACCGAAATCGCCATACAGCGTTCCCCGCAGGACCCGTAACCCGCACCCATGAGCGCGTTGACCGTGTTGTCCAAATCGGCGTCCGGCATGACGATCGCGTGATTCTTGGCGCCGCCGAGGGCCTGGACGCGCTTGCCGTGTGCCGAACCAGTCGTGTAGATGTACTCGGCAATCGGGGTTGAACCGACGAAGCTGACCGCTTGAACCCGCGCGTCCGTCAGCAGTGTATCCACGGCCTCCTTTCCTCCGTTGACCACGTTCAGCACACCCGCCGGCAAGCCCGCGTCGTGGGCCAACTCGGCCACGAACAATGCCGACGATGGGTCCTTCTCCGACGGCTTGAGCACGAAACAGTTGCCGCAAACGATAGCCATCGGATACATCCACAGGGGCACCATCACCGGAAAATTGAACGGCGTGATCCCGGCGACCACGCCCAGCGGCTGAAACTCACTCCAGGAGTCCACTCCGGGGCCCACATCTTTGCTGTGCTCGCCTTTGAGCAGCTCGGGTGCGCTGCAGGCGTACTCGACATTCTCGATGCCGCGTTGCAGCTCGCCCATGGCGTCGTTGAAGACTTTGCCGTGCTCTTCAGTGAGCAATCGGCAAATGCGCTCTGCGTTCTGTTCGAGCAGGTCCTTGAAGCGGAACATGATCCGTGCCCGCTTCGCCGGCGGTGTATTTCGCCAGGCGGGGTAGGCGGCCTCGGCAGCGGCGATCGCTTCCTCCACAGTCGCCTTTGCGGCCAGGGCGACCCGCTTGGTCATCTCGCCGGTCGCCGGGTTGTAAACGGCCTGACTTCGTTCCGCATCGCGGATTTGCTTGCCGTCGATCAGATGCCCGACGACGGGGAGTGCGGCGAGGTCTGCTCGCATAGTCTGGACGGTCTGCATGGTGCTGGTCTCCGGAGAGAAAGTGCTCAGTCGAGTTCGTTGAGGGAGTCGCCGAGGGCATTGATCACTGCGTCGATCTCGTGGGTCTCGACGATAAAGGGCAGGCCCAGTTGAATGGTGTCGCCGCCATAACGCACGTAGAACCCCTTGTCCCAACATTTCATCGCAATCTCGTACGGGCGGCGGGCCGGCTCTCCCGGATAGGATTCGATGGTCAGCGCGGCGGCGAGGCCGTAGTTCCGGATGTCGGTGACGTAGCGCGTGCCCCGGAGACTGTGGACGGCATCCTCCAGAACGGGCGCCATCTCGCGGACACGCGCCACCAGGCCGTCCCTCTCCAAAATGTCGAGTGACGCAAGCGCAGCGGCGCAGGCTACGGGATGCCCGGAATACGTGTATCCGTGAGAAAACTCGATCATGTACTCTGGGCCGCCTGCAGCCATGAAGGTCTGGTAAATCTCGTCCGCCGCGATCACGGCACCCATCGGAACCGCGCCGTTGGTGAGCTGCTTCGCAACATTGAGGATGTCGGGCACGACGCCAAATTCCTGCGCCCCGAACATCGATCCCGCGCGCCCGAAACCGGTAATCACTTCGTCGAAAATGAGAAGAATGTCGTGCTTCGTGCAGATCTCGCTCAACCGCTGCAGATACCCTCTTGGCGGCACGATGACGCCGGCGGACCCGGAGAACGGCTCGACGATCACTGCGGCAATGTTCGAGGCGTCGTGCAACGCGATCAGATCCAGAAGCTCGTCCGCGAGCTCGGCCCCCTTTGCGGGCATCCCGCGGCTGAATGCATTCTCGGGCAGCAGCGTGTGGCGCAGATGATCGGCCTCCACCGCCGGCCCGAAGGTCTTGCGATTGGCCCCGATACCGCCGACGCTGATGCCACCGAAGTTGACACCGTGGTAGCCCTTGGCGCGACCGATAAGCTTCGTCTTTGCCGGCTGTCCCTTCGCACGCCAGTAAGCTCTCGCCATTTTGAGTGAGGTGTCGGCCGCCTCGGAACCGGAGTTCGTAAAGAACACGCGGTCGAGACCATCCGGCGTCAACTCCGCTATGCGACTAGCCAATTGAAATACCCCAGGGTGACCGTACTGAAACGCCGGTGCATACTCCAGCGTGCCCATTTGGCGGCTCACCGCCTTCGCGATCTCCGGGCGGCAATGTCCGGCTCCACAGGTCCAGAGCCCGGACAGGCCATCGAACACCCGCCGCCCGCTCGCGTCTCTGAGATAGGCACCCTCCGCGCCGACAATCATGCGGGGGTTTTGCTTGAATTCCCGGTTGCCACTGAACGGCATCCAGTACGCCTCGAGCTGATCACGAGTCGGCTCAGTAGCCGAATTGGCTGGCGCGTCGTCGTGCAAGAATGCACCTGGAACAGTAGCCATCAATGGTATTCCCGGCATGTTGGACACTTCTCACTGGACACTCTACGCTTGACCGTATGTTTCTTAAATACCCGCGTATCGAACTTTAGTTTGACAAATCTGAAACATTCCCAATGACCGGAAAAGCGCTGCTCGGCCATGTCAGCGACATCGACATTCGACTGCTTCGGGTGTTCGGGGCGGTGGTGCGGTGCGGCGGGCTGACCGCTGCCGAACTCGAACTCAATATCGGGCGTTCAACCATCAGTCGGCACCTGAAGGAACTGGAGGCGCGCCTGGGCGTCACGCTATGCCATCGGGGTCGGGGCGGATTTGTTCTCACGACGGAGGGTGAGCGCATCCACGACGCCGCGCAGGAGTTGATTTCCGCCATCGACGTCTTCCAGGGCAATGTGGACGATCTGCATCGACGTATGACTGGCCAAATTAGCGTTGCCCTTTTCGACAAGGCGGTGACCAACCCCGAGGCCAAAGTCCCCGAGGCATTCGAACTGTTCGACAGGCTGGCACCGGACGTGCGCCCAGACGTGTACGTGGAACCCACCAACAGCATCGAGGGCGGCGTGATCGGCGGCCGTTTCCATGTGGGCATCATTCCCACCCACCGCGATTCGGTCAGTCTGAGCTATCGCCATCTTTACGGCGAACAGATGTATCTCTACTGCGGTCGGCGCCATCCATTGTTCGACCGGGCCGACGATGACATTGGTCCACGGGAAATCCACGACAGCAAATATGTGGGCATCGGGTATCACTCCCCCAACATGGGCGCCAGCCACCGACTGGAGTTGCGGCGCAGCGCCGACGTACACGACCAAGAGGCGTTGGCGGCGCTGATCTTGTCGGGACGCTACCTTGGGTTTCTACCCGACCACTACGCGCGCATCTTCGTGGAGCACGGGACGATGCGTCCACTGCTGAGCGACCGGTTCCAATACCGATGTGAGTTCGCGTCCATCGTCCGTCGATCTCCGAAGCCGTCGAGACTGGTGGAGACGTTTCTCGACTGTCTCGACCGCGCGCACGAGCCCGGCGATCAGCTGAAGTAGAACAGCAATCCCGGAGTTGGCTCGCACGCGGGTCCGGGCGTGGGGTATATTGCCTATCGATTGACAAACTGACGAGCTGGGCGGAGCGAACATGAGTGATTCCAACATCGGCATTCCCCAAACCGAGGATGCGGTCAAACTCGCGGCGCAATGGCAGGAGCTCGCGGAGCAGAGCCAGCGGGTAGTGAACAACTTCGTCGAAGAGAACAAGAACGACGACGGATACTCGATCGTCGACACGCAAAGCGTGACCCGCGCCTTCATGGAGATGACGAGCCGCATGCTCGCCGATCCGCAGAAACTCGCAGCCGCTCAAGCCCAGTTTTGGCAGGATTCCATGCGCTTGTGGCAGTCCACGATGCAGCGAGTATGGGGCGTTGAGGCGCAAGCCGTTGCGGAACCCGATCGCGGCGACCGTCGTTTCAAAGACGACGCGTGGCAGGAAGAGCTCACGTTCGATTACATCAAACAGTCTTACATGTTGGCGAGCCGGTACGTGCACTCGCTGGTTTCCGATGTGGAGGGCTTGGATCCTAAAGACAAGGAGAAAGTCGACTTCTACACCCGCCAGTTTGTCAGCGCCCTATCGCCAAGCAATTTTGCCACCACCAATCCGGCGGTCATGCGAAGGGTCCAGGAGACCGGGGGTCGGTGTTTGCTGGACGGCCTGAAGAATCTTCTGAAAGACATGGAGCGCGGGCGCGGGCGCCTGCAAATCTCCATGACCGACATGGACGCGTTCCGGGTCGGTGAAAACGTCGCCGTGTCACCGGGAAAAGTCGTCTACCAAAACGAGTTGATGCAGCTCATCCAGTACTCACCGAGCACGGAGCAGGTCCACAAGCGGCCATTTCTGATCGTGCCGCCGTGGATCAACAAGTTCTACATACTCGATCTCCAGCCCAAAAACAGCTTCATCAAGTGGATTGTCGACCAGGGCTACACGTTGTTCGTAATTTCCTGGGTCAATCCGAGAAAGGAACTCGCCCAAAAGGGATTCGACGACTACATGCGCGACGGGCCACTGGCCGCTATGGATGCGATCGAGCAGGCCACCGGTGAGCAGGAAATCAACATGCTCGGCTTTTGCATTGGTGGCATTCTCACCGAAGCAACGCTCGCCTGGATGGCCGCACGCGGCGACACTCGGGTCAAGTCCGCGACCCTCCTGGCCACCATGCTCGATTTCCGGAATACGGGCGAAGCGTCGGTGTTCATCGACGAGGACCAACTCGCCTCACTCGAGAAACACGTGGAAGACAAAGGCTATCTGGAAGGCCGGCACATGGCCCAGATGTTCAACATGATGCGCGAGAACGACTTGATCTGGTCGTTCGTCGTCAACAACTACCTCATGGGGCGCGACCCCATGCGCTTCGACCTACTGTATTGGAATTCCGATTCGACACGACTACCGGCCGCAATGCTCGTGTTCTATCTGCGCAAGATGTATCTGGAGAATGGACTCATCAAGCCCGACTATCTGGAAATCAACGGAGAAAAGATTGACGTGGGGCGCGTCAAGACGCCGCTCTATGCGTTGGCGACCAAGGACGACCATATTGCGCCATGGACGTCCTGCTATCCCGTTACGCAACGGTTTGCGGGGCCGGTTCGCTTTGTCCTGGGCGCATCGGGCCACATTGCGGGAATCGTCAATCCGCCGGCCGCCAACAAATACTGCTACTGGACCAACTCGAAAAAGACCGACAATCCGGACGAATGGCTCGCAAAGGCGGAGCAACACCCAGGCTCCTGGTGGACGGACTGGCACAACTGGCTCGCCAAGAAAAGCGGCCCGAAAGTCCCTGCGCGCCAGCCAGGGGACGGAAAACTCAAACCCATCGAGGATGCCCCAGGGTCCTACGTCAAGGCCACCGCTTCCGACTGAACCAGTCCGCCATGAGGCGGCCGGCCCGGGGCGGCCGCCGTGGGGCAAGCCCAAGAACAGCTACCACCCCGTGTGCCTGGAAGTCGCCGTCGGTCGGCGAGAATTCACCCTGTCTCTCGCCCAGTACCGCCAAGCCCGAACGTTGCATCAGGACGCTCAAACTTGGGCAATGCACCGATGCCTTAGGGATAAAGCTGAAGTCTTGTGTGGTGGTGCGAACCGTTCCTGCCGATCTGGCGCTGTCGCGGCGCTACTTTGGGCGGAAGCAAGCATGTTGCCGGGCAAGCCCGCTCCTACTGTCGGACCGCCGCTTTTCGTGGGTGCCTACTCGCTGGCGAAGCGGTGTTGCCACTAATGGCCGGCGGGCCAGTTACACGGATCGCGGAATCTCGTTCGCTTGATTTTCGGTGTACTTTCTCGGCAAAACCTCGAGATTCAGCTCCAATTTGTTCCCCAGCCAAATCGGGTAATCTCGATGGTCGGTGTAAGCATCATCGGTAATGGGGTGAATGAAAATCACCAAATCTCGTCGATTCAGCATGAACCATGGCACGATCTTCGAGAATTCCTCGGTTGAAAATGCCACCTGATAGGAGTGTCTCGGATGGGGCCCCACCGGCTTGTCGTGCCATCGCCCCAAGGCGACATTGAACCGTTTCCCAAGTTCCTCCCGGATTTCCGCAGCTTCGGCGCGCTCACGGTCATCGGTCCAGTAGACATGGGCGTGGTAGCCGCTGATGTCTTCAGTGTTTCGCATGCAGCGCCTCCCCGGGCGGAGCCGGATGTTGCGTGGCGGGCACCCACCACCGGGAGGGCCGGCACTGGGAAGCGCCGCGTCCAGCGATTCGGCGGGCCCGCCTCGAATGCGGCCCCGCCGGATGCTCAGAACATGTGCTGTCC
>JBFGYN010000213.1:0-7012 GCA_041587415.1 Candidatus Competibacterales bacterium
GCCGTAGCGACAACTTGAGTGAAGAGCAAGTCAGGGCGAGCGAGAAACCGCCAGGGCCGGGGTAGGCCTTTGGCGGCGGTACACTTTGTACGCCAGAACTGAGCCGCTAAACTGGACATAAACTTCTACTGATCAAGCATCTGCGAGCTAGCCGAAGGCCGCCCTGGTGAAATATCCGGGCTAGATTCCAGTGTCCGCGCTCACGCGGTGCCGTGCTCGCGCGTTGCACTGAAACGGATCTCGGGCCAGCGCTCCTGGGTGAGCTGAAGATTTACCCGCGTGGGGGCAATGTAGACAAGATCGCCGCCATGGTCTTCGGCGAGGTTGTCATGGCACTTGTTCTGGAACTCGGAGAACCGCTTTGCGTCATCGCAGCTTACCCAGTAGGCGGTGTTTACTCGAATCGGCTCGAAAATCGCCTCGACACCATACTCGTGCTTGAGCCGATGTGCGGCAACGTCGAACTGGAGAACGCCAACGGCTCCGAGGATCAGTTCGTTTCGTGCCCTGGGCCGGAACAGCTGCGTAGCCCCCTCCTCGCACAGTTGACCGAGCCCTTTCAAAAGCTGCTTATTCCTTAGTGGATCTTTCAGAACGGCACGGCGGAACAGCTCCGGAGCGAAATTTGGGATGCCGGTGAAGACCAGGTCCTCGCCTTGGGTGAGAGTATCGCCGATGCGCATGGTGCCGTGGTTGTGCAGGCCGATGATGTCTCCCGGATACGCCGCATCGGTTCGATCGCGATCGGACGCCATGAAGGTCACGGCATCGGGAATCTTGACCTCCCGCCCCAGGCGCACGTGCTTTGCTTTCATACCGGGTGTGTAGGTGCCCGAACACACACGGACGAATGCAATTCGATCCCGGTGATTTGGATCCATGTTCGCCTGAATCTTGAATACGAAACCCGAGAACGCGGACTCCGAGGGTTGGACGAGGCGGGTGGTGGTCGGGCGCACCTGAGGTGGCGGCGCGAAATCCACGAAATCATCCAGCATTTCCTGAATGCCGAAATTGGTCAGCGCCGAACCGAAGTACACGGGCGTCAAATCACCCCGCAGATAGGCGTTACGATCGAACTCGTGGCTCGCACCGCGCACGAGTTCGATTTCCTCGCGAAGTTCATCCGCCTGACTGCCAAGCACCTGGCTCAGTTCCGAACTATCCAGCCCCCGTATGACGGTTCCCTGCCCGCGCCGTTCACGAGACGGCTCGTACAAATGCACGAAGTCACCATAGAGATGATAGACACCCTTCAATCGCCTGCCCATGCCAACCGGCCAGGTGACCGGTGCGCATCGAATCTGAAGAACCTCCTCCACCTCGTCCATCAGCTCGATGGGCTCGCGCCCCTCGCGGTCCAGCTTGTTGATGAACGTGAATATGGGTGTGTCCCGGAGCCGACACACCTCCATCAGCTTGATGGTTCGCTCCTCGACGCCTTTGGCACAATCGATGACCATGAGTGCCGAATCGACGGCGGTCAATGTGCGATACGTGTCCTCCGAGAAATCCTCGTGGCCGGGTGTGTCCAGAAGGTTGACGACGCATTGCTTGTAGGGGAACTGCATCACCGAAGAAGTGACCGAAATGCCGCGTTCCTGCTCCAATTTCATCCAATCGGAGGTGGCGTGGCGTGCCGCTTTTCGACCCTTCACAGTACCGGCCATCTGTATGGCACCGCCGAAAAGCAGCAGCTTTTCTGTCATGGTCGTCTTGCCGGCGTCCGGGTGGGAAATTATGGCAAACGTGCGCCGGCGAGCGGTTTCGGACTGGTGGTCACTCATTCTGGGCAAATCAAATGTGATCGGGAGGGCGCGCGATTCTACCAGAATCCCGCACCGCTGCTCTCACCGGCGTTTACGAAGCATCGCGGATGAGCGCACGCGCAAGCACCAGAGCGTCTTCCCGGCCATCGAAGGTCGGGTAATAGTCCCGGCGCACGCCAATCTGGTTGAATCCCGCACTGTGGTAGAGGGCCAATGCTGCCTGGTTGGACGGCCTGACTTCCAGAAACATCGTGTCGACTCCGGTATCGTACGCCCTACCGATCACATAGTTGAGAAGTCGTCGGCCGTCGCCCCGGCCCTGCCGCTGCGGACGCACACAAAGATTCAGGATATGCGATTCGTTTGCGGCAACGGACATGACCGAATAGCCCTGTAGTCCGTCGTCCGTCATCGCGGCGACGCAGGTATAGCCCGCGCGCAGACAATCCCGGAATATGACCCGACTCCAGGGAAAGTCGTAGGCCTCCACCTCGATTGCCCGAACCGATTGGAGGTCGGATTCGCGCATGGGGTGAAATCGCAGGTCGCCTACGAGCGGGCTGGATCGATCACCGACTTCGCAAGTTTCAGATCTTCCCACGCCTTGCGCTTCTCCCGAGGTCTCCGCAATAGATAGGCCGGATGATAGGTCACCACGAGCGGAACGCGGCCAACGCCAAACTGATGCACCCGGCCACGCAGATTACCGACCGCCGTGTCACAGGCCAGAAGAGTCTGGGCGGAAATTCGTCCGACCGAAAGAATGACCCGCGGCTGAACCAGGGCGATCTGTCGCTCGAGAAACGGCCTGCAAGCCTGCGCCTCGCCAGACTCCGGATCACGATTCTTGGGCGGTCGACACTTGAGTATGTTAGCGATAAAGACCTGTTTCCGCTGCAAACCGATGCCCAAAAGCATCTTATCGAGCAACTTGCCGGCACGGCCGACGAACGGCTCGCCCACTCGATCCTCGTCCGCGCCCGGTGCCTCGCCAACGATCAACCACTCCGCTTCCCGGTTACCAACGCCGAAAACGGCTTGGGTCCGTGTGCGATGCAGTGCACACGCCGTGCAGCCCGCCACGCTCTCGCGCAATGTGTCCCAGTCCATCTGGGCTACCCTGGCACGCCGATCGTCTACCTCTTCCCAGTTGTTGGAAGAATGGAATAGCGGATGCTCGAGCGTCTCGACATCCGCGGGCACAGTAGGCTCCGTCACCCAATCCGGGGGAGATTCGACGCCAGCGTCACCGGGCACGGCAGCCGATGCCGGCGGCCCTTCCGCCGTCTCTGCGCCCTGTGCGGAGACGGCGTGAGACGGGGAGTCCGGCGGATCGGATCTCCTCACCCACACCGTGATTCCCAGAGCATCGAGATAACGTCGGCGGGTGCTCTCGTCCATTGATCGTTTACCGCGGGTCAAACGTCGCCCAGTTGCGGATGAGCGCGTTCCTCCGGCCGTAAGACTTTGTTGATCGCATTGATATAAGCCTTCGCGGAGGCAATGACAATATCCGTGTCGGCGCCTTGTCCGTTCACGACCCGCCCACTCTTCTTGAGCCGAACCGTTACCTCGCCCTGAGCGTCCGTGCCGCTGGTGATGGCATTGACCGAGTACAACTGAAGCTGTGTACCCGTCTCGACGAGCGCATCGATGGCACGAAACGAGGCATCGACTGGACCGCTGCCGACCGCCGTCGAGCGCTGCTCTTGCCCGCCGATCGACAACGTGATCTCCGCACGCGGTGTTTCGCCCGTCTCCGAGCAGACCTTGAGCGAGACCAGCTTGACGGTCTCGTTGACCGCGTCGAGGCTGGCTTCGGTTACGAGCGCCTGCAGATCCTCGTCGTAGATCTCGTGCTTCTTGTCAGCCAAGTCCTTGAAGCGAGCAAAAGCGTCGTTCAGCTCTTCCTCCGACGCAAACTCGATCCCCAGTTCCAATAACCGAGAACGGAACGCGTTTCGGCCCGAGTGCTTGCCGAGGACCATGCGATTCGCCGACCATCCAACATCTTCCGCGCGCATGATCTCGTAGGTTTCGCGACTCTTGAGCACCCCGTCCTGATGAATGCCGGACTCGTGGGCAAACGCATTGGCCCCGACGATTGCCTTGTTTGGTTGCACCGGAAACCCGGTGATACTTGCCACCAACCTGGATGCAGGGACGATCTGTGTCGTATCGATGCCGCTGTCCACGTCGAAGGCGTCGGAGCGGGTCCGCACCGCCATCACGATCTCTTCCAGCGAGGCATTCCCAGCGCGTTCGCCCAACCCATTGATGGTGCACTCCACCTGCCGCGCACCGGCGGACACCGCGGCAAGTGAATTCGCCACCGCGAGTCCCAAATCGTTATGGCAATGCACGGAAAACACTGCCTTGTCGGAATTGGGAATGCGCTCCATGAGCTGGCGAATCGTGCTGGAAAACTGTTCCGGCATCGCATACCCGACGGTATCGGGGACATTTACCGTACTGGCCCCGGCATCGATCACCGCTTCGAATATGCGGCACAGAAAATCCAGGTCCGAGCGCCCCGCGTCCTCGGCAGAGAATTCCACATCGTCCGTCCAGTTCCGGGCACGCTTCACCGCTCGCACGGCCTCCTCCACCACCTCGTCCGGTGACATCCTCAGCTTGCGCTCCATGTGGATCGGCGAGGTGGCAATAAAGGTGTGAACCCGCCCGCCCACGGCATCCTTGATCGCCTCGCCCGCCCGATCAACGTCCGCACCGAGCGCGCGCGCCAAACCGCAAACGGTGCTGTCCTTGACCGACCTGGCGACGGCCTGGACCGACTCGAAGTCGCCCTGGCTCGCCATCGGGAAACCGGCTTCGATCACGTCCACCCGCATCTTCTCCAGTTGCCTGGCAATACGAACTTTCTCGTCGCGGGTCATGGAGGCGCCTGGGCTCTGCTCGCCGTCACGTAAGGTGGTATCAAAAATGATGAGTCTGTCTCGATTGCTCATGAATCCTGCTCCGTTTGCACCGCCCGCAGACGCGCGGCCGCTTCACCGGGATCATCCGGCGGAAATAACTCGCTCAATTCTGTGTTGTGGGGTGGGTGTGTGCTGCCTACGGCAGCAGCAGCCCCAGAGCACGCAGCAACGGGCGCTTTGCGCGTCCGTCGGATAGAAGTGCGTCGAAGGTTTGGCGTGTCGTGTCAATCATGGGGATTCGATAAGCCTCACATCTGCACTATAGAGCCGATCCTACGTCTTGCCAAGACCGCCAAACAGGCTCGATCAATTTGGCGGGGAGGTCGTGCGTGATCCGCGATGCGCCCGCCGCCTCCAGCGAAGCAAGGTAAGCGCCAAGCCCGACAATCCATATATTGTGAACCCGGAAAAAAGAATTACCGATGGCTTGATACTCGCCAGCACCAAGGCCGCCACGATGAGGAACGCGGCAACAAATGGCAGGCGGCGGCGAAAATCCAGGTCCTTGAAACTGAAATAGAGGACGTTGCTCACCATCAGGATTCCGGCACCGAGCGTCACGACGAACGCTACCCAATGGAGCTGTTCGGGCTGCAGTTCCAGATCTGCGGCAACCCATACCAGCCCCATGACGATGGCAGCCGCGGAAGGACACGGTAGACCGATGAAGTAGCGCTTGTCCGTGCTACCCACTTGGACATTGAAGCGGGCAAGCCGCAATGCGGTGCAGGCCGCGTACAGGAATGCGGCCAGCCAGCCGAGCTTTCCCGCGACCGGACCGAGCTCGGCCATGGCCCTCAGCCCCCAGATGTACATGATGATGGCCGGTGCCACGCCGAAGGACACCATATCGGAGAGGCTATCGTACTGGACGCCGAACTCGCTCTCCGTGTGAGTAAGGCGGGCAACCCGCCCGTCCAGGCCGTCCAACACCATGGCAAGGTATACCGCAATCGCTGCCGCTTCGAATCGGCCCGCCATCGCGGCCACGATGCCGTAAAAGCCCGCAAAAAGGGCAGCCGTCGTAAACAGGTTCGGCAGCAGGTAAATTCCGCGCCGGCGGCGCGGACGTCCCTGGACGGCGATCTTGGTCTTATCGTCTCGCACGGCTATTGGGTGACGGTGAGCGACGGCGAAGTGGCTGACCCATGGTTCACGGCCCCCTGCGGCGAGCAGCCGACCGTCAGAACGAGAAGGGTCAATTCTTGCTCGTGTCCACGAGGCGATTCTGCCCAATCCAGGGCATCATTCCGCGCAGTCGCTCCCCCACCTCCTCGATGGGATGGGCTTGTCCGATACGACGTTTCGCCCTCAACGTGGGGGCGCCGGCCATGTTCTCCTGAATGAACTCGCGAGCGAATTCACCCGTCTGCACCTCTTTCAGAATTCGGCGCATCTCCGCGCGCGTTTCGTCGGTGATAACCCGCGGACCGCGTGTCAGATCACCGTACTCGGCGGTGTTGGAGATGGAGTAGCGCATATTGGCAATGCCGCCCTCGTACATGAGATCTACGATCAGCTTCAACTCGTGCAGGCATTCGAAGTAGGCCATTTCGGGTGCATAGCCAGCTTCCACCAAAGTCTCGAAGCCGGCCTCGACCAACGCGGTACAACCGCCGCAGAGTACCGCCTGCTCACCAAACAGATCGGTTTCCGTTTCCTCGCGGAAACTGGTTTCTATTACGCCAGCGCGACCGCCCCCGTTCGCGGAGGCGTAGGAGAGGGCGAGTTCCTTGGCCTGACCGGTGGCATCCCGGAATATGGCGATCAAGCTCGGCACACCGCCACCTTGGGTGTAGGTGGAGCGCACCAGATGTCCCGGGCCCTTGGGCGCGACCATTATCACGTCGAGATCTGCGCGCGGGTCGATCTGGCCGAAGTGAATGTTGAAACCGTGGGCAAATGCCAATGCCGCGTTTTGCTTGATGTTGGGCTCGATCTGTTCACGATACAGGCGCGCCTGGTGCTCGTCCGGCGCGAGTACCATCACAAGGTCGGCGGCAGCGACCGCGTCACCCACGTCTTGCACTGTCAATCCAGCGTTTTTGGCCTTGGATACGGAAGCGGAGTCGGGGCGCAGTCCAACAATGACGTCGACCCCGGAATCCTTCAGGTTGTTCGCGTGCGCGTGGCCCTGGGAGCCATAGCCGATGATCGCGACCGTCCTGTTCTTGATGACCGAAAGATCGGCATCTTTGTCATAGTAAATTTTCATGAAATCAGCATCTCCCCTCGACCCGGAATCGCCGGTCCGGGCGCCGAGCAATGGTTGAAATCGAGTACGGTTCTCAGAGCCTGAGTCCC
>JBFGYN010000214.1:0-7006 GCA_041587415.1 Candidatus Competibacterales bacterium
GCAATCGTGCCGCGCTCGTTCTTCAGCCCGTTGTCGGCCTCGTTTTCGATCGGCGGCCGAGTCTCCCGGCGCTCGTAGCCTTTGTCGAATCCACCCCCCTGGATCATGAACCCGTTGATTACCCGATGAAAGACGGTGCCATCGTAGGATCCGTCGGCCACATAGGCGAGGAAATTTTCCACGGTATTCGGAGCCCGTTCGGCGTCCAGTTCCAGCGTGATCTCGCCAAGGCTGGTTGTCATCAATACCGTGGGTGCAGCCGCGGCAACAGCCGAGGACAACGACAGACAAATGGCGGTACAGAGGGTCGAAAAATGCTTCATGACGTGGGAACCGTGTGACAGGTGGCGGCGATGGTAGCAGGTCCGAACGGCTTTGTCGGTCGAGGGGCTTTCCGCTACGCTTTTCCATTGCAACGAATTTGATCCACGAGGAACCAGATGCTGCAGATCTACAATAGTCTCACCCGCCGAAAGGAAGCGTTCAAGCCGATCGATCCGGGCCGGGTGCGCATGTACGTTTGCGGCATTACCGTCTACGACTACTGCCACGTCGGCCATGCTCGCATGTTCGTGGTGTTCGATACGATAGTCCGCTACCTGCGCGCCCGCGGTTTCGACGTGACTTACGTTCGGAACATCACCGATATCGACGACAAGATCATTCGCCGCGCGCAGGAAAATTCCGAGCCCGTGGATGCCCTGACCGAGCGCTTCATCGCGGCCATGTACGAGGATACCGACGCCCTGAGCGTACTACGCGCCGACCTCGAGCCCCGTGCGACAGCCAGTATTGCGGCCATCGTCGCCATGATCCAGGCGTTGCAGGCGCGCGGGTACGCCTATCAGGCGACGAACGGCGACGTCTACTACGACGTGAGCCGTTTCGACGGATACGGAAAATTGTCGGGAAAACGAACCGAGGATCTTCGTTCCGGCGCCAGAGTGGAGGTAGACGAGGCGAAAGACGACCCCCTGGACTTCGTGCTCTGGAAAGCGGCCAAACCGGGCGAGCCGTCCTGGCCCTCGCCGTGGGGCCCGGGGCGCCCGGGGTGGCACATCGAGTGCTCGGCCATGTCGACCGCGGCCCTGGGCAACCGGTTCGACATTCACGGCGGCGGAATGGACCTCAAATTTCCCCATCACGAGAACGAGATTGCCCAGTCCGAGGCGGCCTGTGGCTGCCGTTACGTGAACTATTGGATTCACAACGGCTTTGTTCAGGTCGACGAGGAGAAGATGTCCAAGTCCCTCGGCAACTTCTTCACAGTGCGGGAAGTCTTGCGGCAATACCGTGCCGAGGCGTTGCGCTATTTCATCCTGTCCAGCCACTACCGAAAGCCGCTCAATTACACGGAGCAGAATCTCCGCCAGGCAGAAGAGGCGTTGGACCGCCTGTACACCTCCATGCGCGGACTGACCAGCGCCGAGGTTGGCGAACCGAGTGAGTTCGACGAACGATTTACACAGGCCATGGACGACGATTTCAATACACCGGAGGCGATGGCAGTGCTGTTCGACCTGGCGCGGGAGATCAATCGCGAGCGTGGGGTAGACGCTGAACGCGCCACGGCCCTGAGCGGCACGCTTCGCCGTCTTGGGGGGGTTCTCGGGCTCCTGCAGCAGAACCCGGATGTCTGGCTCAAATCACGCCCTGGCGCGACGGAAGGGTTCTCGGACCATGACATCCAGCGGCTGATCGAGCGGCGACAGCGTGCGCGAAGCGGTCGCGACTGGGCCGCGGCAGACCGAATCCGGAACGAACTGGTGGAGGCGGGCGTCCAACTCGAAGACGGCCCGGACGGCACGACTTGGCGGCGGAATTGAGCCGGGCTTCCGGCGTGCGTGATTGACGCTCGTCGGCGGACGTCGTTATCATTCGCGTCCCCGTGTCGCTCGGACAGGCGGCTTCGTCCGTCGGGGTATGGCGCAGTCTGGTAGCGCACCTGCTTTGGGAGCAGGGGGTCGGGGGTTCGAATCCCTCTACCCCGACCATGGTTGTCAATCGGGAGAATCATGGAAGACGGAGAGTGATTGCGCCCGTAGCTCAGCTGGATAGAGCATCGGTCTTCTAAACCGACGGTCGCAGGTTCGAGTCCTGCCGGGCGCGCCAAGTCCGGGTAAATGATCGACGGTGGGTGTAGCTCAGTTGGTAGAGCCCCGGATTGTGATTCCGGTCGTCGTGGGTTCGAGTCCCATCATCCACCCCACTATCGGGCCGTTAGCTCAATTGGTAGAGCAACTGACTCTTAATCAGCAGGTTGAAGGTTCGAGTCCTTCACGGCCCACCAATAAAAACATATGCTTACGCTCAATCCCGGATTGGAATGAATTCACGAGGGCATTCGGGCCCGGCTGATTCTGCTCGCAGGGCCTGACAGACCGGCCCGCGTCACCCGTCATGATCGGCGCTTCTGGCCCCGCTGAATTGCGATGAGCTTATGGGACGGAACACTCGACTCCGGGTGTATTGTCGGGCGAAAACTTGACGTTCGTCTCAGACGGGCATTCGGGCGAAATTCGGTCCGACCACGGTCACAAACCTCGAATACCCGCTGATCGCCATTGCGGGCAGCCCATCAAGTTGCCGAACGCCAAAGGCCAGAATCGGAAATGCCGGCTCGTATCGGGAAGACGGGTCGGCGGGCGTTCTGGGCGGCGGAATCTGCCCTACACCGAACGACTTCGCCCCGCGCTCGCCCGCGTGCTTGTCAATCGCCCGGTTTCCAACTTGCCTCCGGGGATGGCTCGCATTGTCCACCAACTCGCCAGCACCCCGCTCTTCGCCGGCTGGAGCCCCGGGCTGCTCCGGGAGCTTGCCAGCGTCTCCACCGACGACTGGACCCTGGTGCTGGAGCGAGATGGGCTGCTTGCCGTGACTGTCCAGGCCGTTCGCAGCCACGAATCGGCAGCGCCCAGGAAAAACACTGCCGGGGCCTGGCGCGTCCCAAGCCCTGGCAGTCCAGTCTGCCCGAATTAGCCCTCCTTCGGCGGCGGGCCATCTATGACCGCCGGCTTTGCCGTCGGCACCGCCAGATACCGTGCCCTGAAGTTGCGCAGGTCGCCGCCCTGAAACTGGTCGTTGACCGTGCGTTCAACCTCATACAGGACCGGCGCGAACTCGTAGACCACCAGATGATCCCGATCGTTCGCGTTTTTCACCATGGGAAAGGCCTTCTTGCCGTGCTTTTTGGCGACCGGCACCGCGAAAAACTTCGGCTTGATGAGCCGAACGGTGATCGGCTTCTTGTCGAACTGGTCGTACAGGGTCACGACCCGAGGCTTGAAGTCGCGGAAATAGTCGATCTTGTAGAGCTTGAAGTGGTTGAGACCCTGCGGAAACTGCGAGCCCGGCTCGATCTTCTCGGCCGGTGCCAGCAGGCCGGTCGAGACCTGGACGGAGATCATATCCCCACCGAACTGATTGACGACGCGCGCGGTCTTCCGCGCTTCGACCGTGGGTTCCAGGTCGTACCAGCTGAGATGGGCAAACTTGTCGACGATGCCCTCGTCGTTCTTCGAAACCGGATTCCCGAAGTGGGTGAGCTGCGTGACGATATGGGGCCGGAAGCCGTTGTCGAACTGGCCGTTCAGCATTACCGGCGTGCGGCCCGGGCGGATGTTCACGTCCACTTGGTAGAACTTGAAGTGGTCCAGCACCTTGGGGGGCACCTGGCGCGGGTGATCGACAAGTTTGCCGCAACCGGCGAGCGCAAGGCCCAGCACGGGTAACAGTATGAGGGTTCGGAGCCGCGAACGGCGTCGGGCCGGCGAGGGACGGAAAGACGTTCGGATATTGAATGCTTGCATCGGGTGGCTCCTGTCGTTGCCAAGACGTATCGAATGCCGCGAGTTCCTCCCGCGGTCATAGACCCATACGAGTCCTCGGGAGCCGGTGGATGAGTGAAAAAGTCACAGGACGGGCGTGCGATGAGTCGCCTTCGAGCGAGGGGAACGTCGGGCAAAGCGCGACATGTACGCCCTTGCGCTCGGCGGGCGTACGCAGCGACGAGCCGCTCGCTCGTGCCTCGTATAGCTGCCCGAGCAGCCCTGTTGGCGTCCGGTGAGTTTCGCATTGGGGTCGGTCATGGCTACCTCCATGGTCGGTATCGCAGACAGCCTCGCCAGGAATTTCCCCGCGGGGAACAACGAGGATCGCTGAGCACTTGCGACCCGGTCACCGCTCCAACTGCGCAGCCGCAGATTCATCGTGATCGGTTGACGGTGTCGTCCCACGGTTCTCATATCCCGGTCCGCTCAACTTCGTCCATGGATACCTCATCCCTGTGCCGTTCATATTGCCGAGTGGTCTTCGGATCGGCGTGCGCCGCCATCTGTTGGGCGTGCTCCAGCTTCGCTTCCGGGTCCTCCAGAAAGGCGGTGATCCCCGTTCCGCGAAAGGTGTGGTTGCAGACGCCGTGCGTCATGACCCCGCCTGGCGCGCGGCCTTTGACCACCGCCCAGGCCCGCTGCCGGTCGCTGAGCGCCTTGGTACTGGGGTCGAAGGAGCGGAAGATGCGTGATATCAGCGTGCGCCGATTCCGCCCTCCGGCCGGAGCGTCAAATCAAGGGTAATGGGTAGGATGCTGCTATTGGCCGCCATCGGCCGGAATGCCCCGGAGATCGCGGAGCCTGATCCTATGAAAGTTCACCTACCATTGGATGTCTAGTGGTGGGCTCGCAGAGGTATCCGGTTGCCGGGTAGGGTGGGTGCCTCCCTGACATTGTCGAGCATAAGCCGCCATTCCCGAGGGTCGCGAACGAAGCCGTTGCAGCCTACACTGGATGCTCGTTCCCTCAGGAGGTGTACATGGCCGTCGAAGAAGGTATCAGAACGACGCGCGGGCGCGGGCGACTGTTCGACAGCGTGCTCGATACGATCGGCGACACGCCAGTCATTCGGGTGAACAACCTGGCACCGGAGCACGTCACGCTCTACGTGAAAGCGGAGGCATTCAACCCGGCCGCGTCTGTGAAGGACCGGTTGGCGGTGAACATCATCGAGGCGGCCGAGCGCAGCGGCGCGCTGAGCCCGGGCCAGACAGTCGTGGAAGCGACCAGCGGCAACACGGGCATCGGGCTCGCCATGGTGTGCGCACAGAAGGGCTATCCGCTGGTCGTTACCATGGCCGATAGCTTCTCGATCGAGCGGCGCCGGCTGATGCACATGCTGGGTGCGAAGGTCGTTCTGACGCCGCGGGAGCTGAAAGGCTATGGGATGTACGTGAAAGCCGTGGAACTGGCCGAAAAGAACGGCTGGTTTCTCGCCAGGCAGTTCGAAACCCCTGCCAACGCCGACATCCACGAGGCAACGACAGCGCGCGAAATCATCAACGATTTCGAAGGCAAGCGTCTGGACTATTTCGTCACCGGTTACGGGACTGGGGGAACGGTTACCGGCGTTGGGCGCATTTTGCGCAAGGAACGGCCGGAGACCCAGATCATTCTGAGCGAGCCGGCCAATGCCCAAATCGTCGGTAGCGGCCACGCCCAGGCCCGCCGCGAAGACGGGTCGCCGGCCGAGAGCCACCCGGCGTTCGAGCCGCATCCGATTCAGGGT
Source organism: Candidatus Competibacterales bacterium (assembly GCA_041587415.1). Taxonomy (GTDB): domain Bacteria; phylum Pseudomonadota; class Gammaproteobacteria; order Competibacterales; family JAHEDQ01; genus JBFGYN01. The sequence goes on from JBFGYN010000214.1 coordinate 5,560, forward strand.
TGGACGCCGGATTTCATCCCTTTGGTGCTGCAGGAGGCCCTCGATAGCGGCTTCTGCGACGAACTGATTCCGGTGCCCGGTGCCGTCGGCATGGAGTGGGCCAAACAGCTGGCACAGCGCGAAGGGATCTTGACGGGCGTGTCCGGCGGCGCGACGTTCGCCATCGCCATGCAGGTCGCCGAGAAGGCCGAGCAAGGCGCCGTGCTGCTCTGCATGCTGCCCGATACCGGCGAGCGTTACCTTTCATCACCGCTCTTCGAGGGAATCGAGGCGGAAATGGGTGACGAGGAGCGCGCGCTATCGCTCTCGACACCGACGGCGCAGTTTGGCTGAGCGTGCCGTCGTCCCACGCCCTCGTTGTACATCGTCGAGAGAATCCAAGCTCGCGCGGTGCCGCGAGTTCGTTGACTATCCCGACTTTGTAAAGGGTGCACTGGAGCTACTGCAATGGCTGCTCGAATTCCCTGTCGGAGCACGCCGCACCGATCCGCCGAGCGGTGAGGCGTGCCGCGGGCACCAGCGGTAGTTTCTGGGCGCGTCAATGTTCCGAAGAAGCGAGCTTGGCCGCGACCCCCGCCGTGGGTGCAGGCAAGAGCACCGGCGACGGCCGCCAGTTTCGAGATTCGCCAGCAAGCTGGCTCCCACGAAGCTCTGCGGTCCTCTGAATGATTACCGATTGCTCCCGTGACATTCGTCGCCAGTCAACTTGGCGGCGTACTGCTGGACAGTGCGAAGCATCCACCGGGTGCTAGCCTCATAGAGTACGGAACAAACATCGAGGTATGGTCGCGATGCCTCTGCAGCAACTGACAACCGATGCCCACCACGAGTTGGCCAAAGCAAGAGAAAACGCCACCCGCGCGAAGAAAACCATCTGGATCGTCTTTGCAGTCGCGTTGTTGATCAGCCTTTATCTTCGTTACGAGCGAACGGATCAATTGGCGCAGGACCTGGAACCGATCGTCGAGCAGATCCATCTCGCCGTCACGCAAAACCGCGAAGCTTCCGTTGCAGCGATTCAGAAGGCGTTGGTTGCACAGCTGAACTCTGACGCGGATGAAAACAAGGATCATGCGGCCCTGGCGCGAATTTTGGCGTACCACTTCAAGCGGCATCCCGACCTGGATGTACCCGAAAATCGGTCCCGATTTTTGGCGGACATTCGCGCCGGGCTCATGAATAATTGCTTCCTGTTCGCACTGATTCACACAGCGCTACTGTCGATATTCCCCGGTTCGTTCGCAATATCCATCACGCGCGCTTTGGATCGAGTGGAAGATCAGGCGAAGACGCAGCCCGCAGCCGGCCCGGTCGTCGCGCCCACATTTCGCAAAGCGGTGTTGTATCACCGAGGCCTTTGCTACCTGCATGAAGAGGCTCGCCCACTGTTCTGGCGACGCTTTGCGGTCTTTCTGCTATTCAGTCTCAGCATCACCTATATGATGGC
>JBFGYN010000215.1:0-6998 GCA_041587415.1 Candidatus Competibacterales bacterium
AGGCCTCCGAGCCCGCCCACGCGTACGCGCCGGGAACACGGTAGGCTTCATCGATCCAGTAGTGGTCCTGGTTTGACAGAGTGAACGCCACTTTGTCCGAGGGCTGGTGAAAGTGCGGCGCGTTGTTGAGTGCCACCTGACTCAAACGCGGTTGAATGCCGAGCGGGTGCGTCGGATACGGCAGCACCACCTCATGCGTTTTGCGCAGCTTGTCCAGCCCCCGCGGCGAGAGCTGGGTGAACACCCCGGGCTCTTCGGCACCCCGGTCGTCGAGGAGGCGGATCGTTTCATTGCCCCAGGGGTCCACCTCCGTGTAGTAGAGGTCGCGGCGCCGATCGACGATGTAACCGGTGGCGTCGTCGATGAGGTCATAGACGATGGGTCGGATAAGGGTGTCTTCTTTCGTGTCGTCCGTGAAGTACTGCGACGCATACGGGTACAGAGACGTCCAGTCGGCGAAGGTGGGGTACGACGGATAGCCGAAGTAGCCGTCGCCGTCTGGGTGAGTGATACCGCCGTTCTCGTCCTCGACGAGGTAGTAGGGGAAGTACAACCCGTCATGGAGTCCGCTCGGGTAGATCGACGCCCAGCACTGCTGTTTCTCCTCGTCGTAGACCATGGGGTGCGCCGCCTGGCCGTTCATCGAGACCCGGTAGGCCCCGCTAGCGCACTGCGCATTGTCGAGGCCAAGGATCTGCGTCGAAGCGGAGACTTCCTGATCGTGGCCAATCCACAGCTGCACAACGATGTCCACGTCGGCGCCGAGCCCCAACGTGGACAGCTCGACCACCTTGTCCACCGCCATCGGCAAGATAAACGCGCGGTCGTAGCCGAACTTTTCCAGCAGGTCGAAGTCGGCCCCGTCAGCCAGGTCCACGGTCAGCGGCACGGTATCCGTTCGGTAGGGAGATAGGTTGGCGTCGGGATTTCCGGGGTCCCACTTCTCGCCCACGACGGTGAACGTGCCGGACGCCTGGAGCCCCGGATCACTCATCAAGATCAGAACGCTGTACTTGATGTCGGGGATCGTGGCGAGATCGCCCGCCACCTCGAACGTCTCTCTAAGATTGGTTTGGCCGAAATTGACGACGTCGTGAATGCCGTACCGGATCCCGTCCACGATGTCGTAGCTCAACGAGTTCAGGTGAAAGGGACGAAAGGAAGTTCCGTCTTCCAGTTTGGGTGTCGCGTCGGTTGGGGTCGGGAAGGGAATCACAGATGCCAAGAACAGAGCATTCAGAAACAGAGTATTGATAGGCTTCATGGATTTGTCCCGTTGAATCCGCAGAACGATCCGTTGAGCCAGGCGGGCGAATTCGAGGGGGCGTCGACTCGCCTCGCTTGCAGCGCGAAATTGGGTTCGTCTTTGGACCCCATCCTTTGATCGACGGGATGAGTTCCTTCCGATCCCGATCGAGCGGGCTCAATCGGAGTTCCTGGCTCCGCGCGGCGTGTCCGGCAGGTCGCGTGCAAGGAGTCCCGATGCCAGAAGACGCTGACAGGCTACAAAGCGGCGTGAGGCCTGCTCAGTGAACAACCTCACATGAATATGAGGCAGAAGGTCGCCTTTGCTATCGGCGCACCGGGCGGGTGCCCCTCACGTCGATGGGGTTACCCCATAGGGAATTGCCCGCCACCCGTGGCCCGCGGAATTGCTAGCGGTCTCGCTTCTACCCATCCCTCCGCCGGGTCCGTCAGGGCGATCACGGCGACGGTGATGTGTCCGGAGACGACTAGGCGCATGCTGTCGAGCGCCCCGGCCCGATGTTTTGCTTCGCGCTCGCGACATCGATGGCGCCGCGTCATGAACGGCGGCTTGAACGCCCGTGCCGCTACATCGGCCGCCCGGCGATCTCAGCGAAGCGATTGTCGCTCACCGCGAACGGAAACGTGCGCTGCGAACTCTGTGAACCGGTTCACTGAACGCGGCCCAGGAACCTGCGAACCTGCTGCTTTATCGCAGTGGGATAAGCCACGGGGAAGGTACCCGGTTCTCGCCATTCGTCGATTGGCCAACGGCCCGTGTTTCCGGCCAGCGTCAATTGTTCGCCAACCGAGACGCTGGAGTCATCGTCAGACGGAGAGAGTAAATGACACGGCAAGTGGTACGAACGAGGAAGGTATCGCTCGCGCTTTCAGCGGCGCTGTCAATGGGGCTGGCTCTTGGCGGAGGATTTTTCGAGCAAGCTGGAGCAGAGCCATACCGAACGGAAATGATGCTGCATGGGACGCCCGAAGATTCCAAGGTTTCAGGTTACTCGGGGACTCGCCGCAAGCTCGATGTGGACGACAATGAGCACGCCATGTACGGGATCTCTTCGCAGGAGCGCCGTGACAATCCCTGCACCGTATGGATCGGCACGGAGAGCATAAACGACTCCGCAAAGAATACCGGAGAGATTGAGAATCTATGTGGCGGTACGCCCAACAGCCGCGCGATCAAGGCGGAGTATCGCGACACCATGGAACACGGTCCGCGGGTATTCGTGACCGGGATCCGGGTGTGCACCAACAAGAAGGGAACCCGGGTCAAGGGCTTTCAGCTGCGGGGCGTGCAGGTCTACGAGGAACCAGACGACAACCCCCCGTCACCGGCGCCGGTGGTGAGCATACTGACGGCGGGCAGGATCAATATTAATACCGAGGCACGCAGCAAGTACGTGAACGACTCAACGAACCCGGCTGACTTTCGCAACAACTGCAAGGAATGGCACAAGTGGGCGGACTGTCCGTACTCCGGCCAGGTGGCGATCGGCCTGACCGCGCATTTCGAAGCCGGCAAGGAGCCACGCTCGCTAACCGGCGTCGCCCTGCAATGCCGATACATTTCAAGATCCTACGTTGCCAAAGGATAGCCAATCAAGATGATGTGTGGCTCTCGCGAGCCGTGAGCGACGATCTTGCCGCGCCGCTGACTGCGCAGCCCCTGCCGCTGGGCCAACCAAGACCGTGGGTGCCCCGCGGAGGTCGCAGCTCGAGCTGGGTCATCGTGCTCCGCTGATCAAACTTGGATACGCTGTTCGGCGCTATCGGCGGGTCGAGGTCGGCACGGCGCAATCGTCTCCGATAGCGACCTACCGCGCTTTCCCCAGAAAATCCGAAACTGTTTGAACGACGACACCGCCAGTTCTTGCCGGATCGTTCATGTACGGCCCGAAATCCTTCAGATCGCCCGTCAGCAGGTGCGTGGCGCCACACGCCATGGCGGCGGCGAGAATCGGACGGTCCTTCGCCGGTAGCGCAACGGGGACTGTGACGCCTCCGGGCGAGCCACGGACGACGACCTTGTCGAGAAGCAGCGCGAATCTGTCCAGGCGACCCGGAAAACGGCGATTCAGGTTGCGCCGCGCCTCCTCCACCGCATAGTCCGAGCTGACAAGTTCCCAATCGCAGCGGCTAGCGATGGTGAAAATCAGAGCAGCCTTGCCATTGGGGTTGTGGGCGGCGGTGAACAATACATTGGCATCCAGGAACAGACGATTCACTCACCGACTTCCAGGCGTCTGAGAATGTCCTCCCGCTCATCCGGAGTGAGTCGGTCCGCTTCGTCCCAGCGCGCGATCTGGTCGTCGGTGTACATCTCGATTTCCAACACCGCTGCCGGCTTGAGGGCAATTGCGCCATCGCGTTCCTCCACGATCAAGACATCACCCGGGCGAATTCCGAGGCGCTTGCGCAATGCAACGGGCAGGGTGATCTGGCCGCGCGTGGATACGATGAGGGTCTCTGCCATGGCATACACCGCTCGATTTTCGGAAATTCAGTCTAGCTGAAATTCCGTCATCGGCCTCGAGTTTCGCTGCGGCCCCGGTCCCCACAACATCTGCCGGAGAGGGATCGGGCGCTCACCTGATCAATCAACGCCTGTCGCGCCGGCGTGGTGGGCTCGTTGTGCCCACCACGGCATCCGATCACTTGGTCGAGGTAGGAATCGGGCGCATCCGGCGCCTCCGCCAGTGGCCAACATCCGGACAACATCCGGACAACATCGTCCGATAACTCGCTTTTTTATTTAATTCAACGCGGATTCGATTCCCACCGCCCCATCACGTTATGGCCGGCCTTTGCAACTCTTCCAGCGGCACAATCGGGGGGTATGAAATCCCCCCCGCCAAAAAATACCGCCAGATGCTCACGATCCAGAACCGGCTCGGCGCCAGCATCTGCCAGGTGCCGGTGCGGGCATCCTTCTCGACCAGCGGGCCCGGTGGCCAGATGACCATCTTTCGAGGGCTACAGGAATATTCCGGACCGACGACCCCAGGTTTTCCGTCGTTAGCCGGCCGTCTACTGCTCCAGCACGTGGGTGTCGAGTACGAATGCGACGAGGACCCCGGCGAGCACTTCTTTATCGGCTACGCGCGCGCTGACCTTCAGGGTACGCTTTCTGTCGCTGCTCTCGATGATTTCGGCCGTGGCGACAACCTCGTCGCCGACGCGTACGGGCGCCAGGAATCGAACATCGGCGGAGCCGAGGACGACGTTGGGATCATTGACGGCGAGCATCGCCGCGTAATCGGCGAGGCCGAACACAAACCCGCCGTGTACGAGTCCATGCTCGTCGACGGTCATCTCGCTGGTCGCGGTAAAACGGGTCGCCGCACGGCCGTCCTCGAGCGCGAGGGGCTCGCCGCACAAAGTGGGATTGATCTTGAGATGCGTATTTCGCTCCGCCATAGAAAGCTTCCGTTCAGCCACGACACTATTGGCACAAAATACACGAAATTTCCTGTTATTCATTCCGCGCGAGCGGATAGATCGCATTCAGCCTCTCAGTCAAGGGCGGAATCGAGGAATCAACGGGTTGGCAGATGGAAAGTCTGCGTCAATTCCCTGTGATTTCCGTCAACCGGGTATTCCTCGAGACGGTTCGCGGTAGACCCTAGCCAGGGGCTGACTACCTCGGCATGAAGACAACGCTTTCCCTCACCCACGATACGGGTCCGCCCGATCGCCGCTAGCGCCTCGCGGACCCGTGCGGTCGGCGACTGCCGGGGTGGCGAACGAGGCACCGGACACCGACGACACGGGTACCCTGTCTGGCTCGGATACAGGAACCCTGCATATTTTCGCCGCCGATTCTGCTGGTTATTCGAAATGGAGGCGTTTCGGGCCCATCGGCGTCAGCCTGATCACTCGTTTTCCAGGCGCCGCGTCGGCGGCATACGGTATCGCATTTTGGTAGTCTAGGAACTGGCGCCGAACTGGGCTTCCATGTCGCGGCGCGCCTGGACGGCTTCGGCCGAGGTATCGATCTCCACGTCCTCCCAGCCCACCGTGTCGCCCGCCTTGACGGGCCGAAGCAGCGTCACCTGGTGCGCCAGCCCGATCGGCAGCGCGCCAAGCTGGAGCGACCGGGACGCTGGCAGAAGCTTGCCGTACACAGTGTAGCCGCCCTCGCCGTCCAGTCGCTCGCCGGCCGATAAATCCCGCTTGGCGGTGGCGGCAACGTCGCCCACGAAGCCCTGGGTGGAGCCGGTGGCTTTGCCCAGCAGCGCCGCGCTCAGCACCGAGAGGTTCAGCTCGAGCCCAATCAGATGGAAAGGTTTGTACATCGCCGAGTACCGCCCGCTGGGGTCGGTATTCATGCCGTACTGGCGAAAGCAGGCGGCGCTGTAGTCGTTGGGCGCTTCGAGCACCACGTACACGCCCCAGCGCAGGTCCCGGTAGACGGGCCGGCCGTCCCGTTCTAGGGAAGAGACCACCTCCACCTGACCCTTGTGATGGAGCTGTCCGCCCACGTGCCGTGGCCGCAGCACATGGGCGAGATCATCCATGCCGCACGGTGGGAACATGAGCCCGTCCGGCGGCGGGGTCAAGCCGGTGGCGTTGGCGATCGCCGCCATCTCCAGTGCCGACTTGGTGCCGTCCAGAAAGGAGTTGAACATCTGGCTGTTCATGCCGGCGTCGCGGGCCTGCGCGGCCGTCAGCCCGTAGTGCTCCCATACCGTGTCCGGGGTGGACCTGTGATAGGCCGGCAGATACTTGGTGCCCTTGCCGGCGGCAACCACCTCGAAGCCACAGGCCCGTGCCCACTCCACCAGCTCGCAGGTGAGCGCGGGCTGATCGCCGTACGCCATGGAGTAAACCACCCCCGCCTGGCGAGCCTCGTTGGCGAGCAGCGGCCCCACCAGAACATCCGCCTCCACGTTGACCATGACGATGTGCTTGCCGCGGGAGAACGCTCCGCGGGCATGGGTGATCCCCACGGCGGGAATGCCGGTGGCCTCCACAACCACGTCCACGTCGTCGCGGGCAATCATGGCGAGGGCGTCGTCGGTGAAATGCGTATTGGTCAGTTGCGACTCGCTCCAACCCACCGTCCGGCATGCGGTACGGGCCCGATCCGGGTTCAGGTCGGCAATGGCGCTTACCCGCAATCCGGCGGTGGTGGGCGCCTGGGCGAGGAACATTGAGCCGAACTTGCCTGCGCCGATGAGGCCGACTCCCACCGGCGCCTGATTACGTGCCCGCTGCGCGAGCTCCTGGTAGATGTACACGGCAGCACTCCTCGGGACGTTGTGCCGGCGGTGGCCGGTTCGTTCAGGCAGTCATCGGCTGAATGCGCGATCCGCGCATAAGCAGTATAGACCCCGTTTCGTCCGACGAGACCAGCCTCCCCGCGTTCGAGATGCTTGCAATCCATTGCGCGCCGAGTCTCGCGATCAAGTGGCTCGGCCCGCGCTGCCCTTGCACCCACCAAGCGACGCCGTGTGCCCTGGGCTAACCCGGATACTTCATCGGGGACCCCGGATGCTGGCGGAATTCGCAGCCGTCCTGGCGCCGCCCTGGGCGAGGCGAGGGGCGGTGATCCAGTGAATCATCGCGCCTCACTGAGCGGGCGCTTGCCTTTGCATGCAAGCGCCCTGGACGAAAAGTTGTAGCCGTCGCGACAACTTGAGTGAAGAGCAAGTCAGGGCGAGCGAAAAACCGCCAGGGCCGGGGTAGGCCTTTGGCGGCGGTACACTTTGTACGCCAGAACTGAGCCGCTAAACTGG
>JBFGYN010000216.1:0-6993 GCA_041587415.1 Candidatus Competibacterales bacterium
AGCCCGGATACTTCATCAGGGACCCCGGATGCTAGCGGAATTCGCAGCCGTCCTGGCGGCGGTACACTTTGTACGCCGGAACTGAGCCGCTAAACTCAACATAAACTTCTACCGATCAACCACCTGCGAGCTAGCCGAAGGCCGCCCTGGTGAAATATCCGGGCTAGGCCAGCCGACTCGCTTGGTCTGTTTACGGCCCATCCCGTATACTCCGCCGCCTGCCTCTCCAGACCATGATAGCGACTCGAAATCATCGAAAGCCACCGGAGCCCCATGCTTCGGCTTGCCGGGCACCGAACGCAACGCTACGGAAATAGACCATGAACGATGTCAAAAACCTAATCGAGCAAACCTTCGAGCAGCGGGGCGAACTGTCTCCGAAAAATGTGCCGGCTAACGTGCGCGAGGCAGTCGATGAAGCGTTGTCGCTCCTGGAGTCGGGCAAGGTGCGTGTGGCGGAGAAAACGAGTTCCGGATGGGTCGTGAACCAGTGGCTGAAGAAGGCGGTTCTGCTGTCGTTTCGTCTGCAGGAGAATCGGGTGATTACCGGCGGATACACAAACTACTACGACAAAGTTGACCCGAAGTTCGCTCGCCACGGCGAGCAGGAATTCCGCGCGGCGGGGGTGCGCGTCGTACCGCCGGCGGCTGCCAGACGGGGCTCCTACATCGCACCGGGTGTCGTCCTCATGCCGTCCTACGTGAACATCGGCGCCTACGTGGACAGCGGGACGATGGTGGACACATGGGCAACAGTCGGGTCCTGCGCGCAGATCGGCAAGGACGTGCACCTATCGGGCGGGGTTGGTATCGGCGGCGTGCTGGAGCCGCTGCAGGCCGGCCCCACCATCATCGAGGACAACTGTTTCATCGGCGCTCGATCGGAGGTCGTCGAGGGCGTCGTCGTGGAAGAGGGTTCGGTGATATCGATGGGTGTGTACATTGGTCAAAGCACGAAAATCTACGATCGGACTACCGGTGAAGTGAGCTACGGGCGAATTCCCGCAGGCTCTGTCGTGGTCTCGGGGAATCTCCCGGCAAACGACGGTACCCACAGTTTGTACTGTGCGGTCATCATCAAACGAGTTGACGAGCGCACGCGCAGCAAGGTCGGAATCAACGAGCTGCTGCGTGACTAACTTCCTCGACACATGTCCGCGACAATCGAGTTAACAAAGGAACTCATCCGGCGTCCCTCCATAACCCCGGATGATCACGGTTGTCAGGACATCATGATTCAACGGCTCGAGCCACTTGGATTTCGTGTGGAGCGGCTCCGGTACGGGGATGTCGACAATTTCTGGGCCCGACGCGGCGCCGGCGGACGGCTTTTTGTGTTTGCCGGCCACACGGATGTTGTTCCCCCGGGCCCCATGGACAAGTGGACGTTGGACCCGTTCGACCCCGTCATTCGCGATGGCCTGCTCTACGGCCGTGGTGCGGCCGACATGAAGGGGAGCCTCGCCGCAATGATCGTTGCTTCCGAGCGGTTCGTCGCACGAAATCCGGGGCATCGGGATTCCCTCGCGTTCCTGATCACGAGCGACGAGGAAGGCGCTGCCCGGGATGGCACCCGCCGGGTGATCCAGCATTTGAACATGCGCCGGGAAAGGATCGACTGGTGTTTGGTGGGCGAGCCATCCAGCACTCATCGTCTTGGAGATGTCGCCAAGAATGGCCGGCGCGGGTCATTGCATGGAAGGCTTTTTTTACGCGGAACCCAAGGCCACGTTGCATACCCCCACCTTGCCGAGAACCCGATTCACGGTATCGGTTCATTGATTGCTGAGCTGTCCGAGGTCCATTGGGATGGCGGTAACGAGTACTTCCCCGCCACGTCATTTCAGATATCGAACATTCGCGCCGGGGATGGGACGACCAACGTCATTCCCGGCGAGGTGGAGGTGCTCTTCAATTTCCGATTCGGCACCGAATCCACAGTCGACTGCCTCCAGAATCGGGTTCAGGGCATCATCGAGACGTATCTCTTGAATCAGGAAGTGAAGTCCCACCGCCGCTTCCAGTACGCCTTGGAATGGAGCCTGTCGGGGGAGCCATTTCTCACCCCGCAGGGAGAGCTCCTGGACTCCGCCGCCCGAGCCGTATCGGAGCAACTTGGAATCGATCTGGCGCTATCGACGAGCGGGGGCACATCGGATGGGCGGTTCATTGCGCCGACCGGCGCCCAAGTGCTGGAGCTTGGGCCAGTCAATGCAAGCATTCACAAGATCGACGAGCACGTCATCGCCTGCGATCTGGACAGGCTCACCGAGCTTTATCTGGGCATCCTCAAGCATCTCCTGACTTGAGGGCGCTCTGTTTTCGGGCACGAGTGGACGCACCACGATCCAATTCGCGTAGGCGCCCGAGTTTTTCGCGAATCTTTATTTCCAGGCCCCGGTCCACCGGATCGTAGTAGATGCGCTGCGCAAGCTCCGGCGGCAGATAGCTCTGCCCAGCGGCGTATCCATCCGGTTCGTCGTGGGCGTATCGATATTGACGCCCGTGACCGAGTTGCCGAGCGAGCCGCGTCGGTGCGTTGCGTAGGTGGCTGGGAACCTCCAGGCTGCCCTTGTTGCCAACATCCTGGCGCGCGGCGTTGGACGCCTTGTAGACCGCGTTGCTCTTGGGCGCGCTGGCGAGGTAGACGACCGCCTGTGCCAACGCCAGCTCACCTTCGGGCGTCCCCAACCGGTCATAGGCCTCCCAGGCATCTAGCGTAATCGCCAGCGCCCGGGGATCGGCGTTACCGATGTCCTCGCTCGCCATCCGGACTATTCGCCGGGCCACATACGCCGGGTCGATCCCCCCGTCCAGCACTCGGTGCAGCCAATACAGTGCACCGTCGGGGCTAGAGCCTCGAACCGATTTGTGCAGGGCCGAGATCTGATCGTAAAAAATGTCCCCCTGCTTGTCGAAGCGGCGGTGGCTGCCGGCCAGAACTCGATCAATCAAGTCCGCCGTCAAAACGCAATCGGCGCCGGACATCGACCCCAAATCGGACGCTATTTCGAGAAAGATCAGTGCGCGCCGGGCATCACCATCGGCCGCCACCGCAACACGGGAAAGCAGACCGTCCTCGAGTCGCAATCGACCGCCGAAGCCGCAGTCCGAATCCGCCAGGGCGCGACGCAGGACGCACTCCAGGTCACCCGCGTCCAGCGCCTTGAGCGCGTACACCCGCGCGCGCGACAGCAGGGCACCGTTCAGCTCGAATGAGGGATTTTCGGTGGTGGCGCCGAGAAACGTCAGGGTGCCATCCTCAACGAACGGCAAAAATGCATCTTGCTGAGCCTTGTTGAATCGATGTACTTCGTCGACGAACAGCACGGTGTCACGGCCGTCCTCGCGGCGAACCCGCTGCGCCGCATCGACGGCCTGACGGACGTCTTTCACACCTGCCAAGACGGCCGATATGGAAAGAAACTGTGCGTGCGCCGACCGAGCCAGCATCCGAGCAAGGGTGGTCTTGCCCGTTCCGGGCGGGCCCCAGAGTATCATCGAGTGCAGGCGACCGGTCTCCAGAGCGACTCGCAATGCCCGGCCCGGGCCCAGCAGGTGCTCCTGTCCGACGAAGTCGGTCGGTTTCTGCGGGCGCATTCGCTCGGCCAGCGGACTGCCCGGATTTACATTAGACATCGCCGACGACGTCGGTGCCTGGTGGTGGTTCGAACTCCCAGGTGTCGGCCGGTACGTATCGGTTGCGCACGCCATCGATGAATCGGACGCGGGTTGTCTGGCCCAGCGCATCCACCAACTCCAGTGCGGCGAGCTCGTGGTTTCGGAATTCCAGCCGCACGGTTTCGAATTCCGCTTCAGCTTGCACGGGGAACAGCAGGTATTCGCGCGGCTCAGAGTCGCCTACGTTGACTTGCTCCACTCTGAACAGCTGCCCAATTCGGGCCCCGCTCATGAGCTGTGCCAGGGGACTCTGTCCGAGCGCGTCCGCAAGTGGTCGAACGGTTGCCTGCTCCAGATCCGGGTCGTAGTGCCAAAGTCGATCCCCGTCGGCGAGAACCAGCTGCGCGTAGGGTGTCGTGTAATCCCACCGAAACCGCCTGGGCTTTGCCAGGACGACGTGGCCGCTGGACACATCGGGCGGCCCACCCTCGCGGTGAACTTCCTGAACGAACTCCGCCTGGAAACTGTCCAGGGAATCGAAGTACTCCTGAAGGTCCTCCTCGATCGCGCGGGCACTGCTCCACCCAAGCGAAATGATCAGCCCGAGCCACGCCAGGCCCGGGACAATCCGCGGACTTCCGATCGATCGGGCCATCATCCCTCGCTCCCCGCCGGCGGAGGCGCCATGACCTCGCGCATCCCATTGCTTTGTTGAGCGCTGACGATACCGGCGACTTCCATCGCCTCGATCAGCCGCGCAGCCCGGTTGTAGCCGATCTTGAGCCTTCGCTGAATACCGGAGGCCGAAGCCCTACGGGTTTCGGTCACGATGCGAACCGCTTGATCGTACAGCTCGTCGGATTCGGGATCGTCATGCTCTGCTCCGATCGCCCCCGCCAAATCGCCCCCGTCATGGTCGAGCAGGTGATCCACGTAGTCCGGTGTCCCGGTGCTCTTCAAGAATTCGGCAACGGCATTCACCTCGTGGTCGTCGACGAATGCCCCGTGCAAGCGGCTCGGAAATCCGGTTCCAGGCGGCAGATAAAGCATGTCGCCATGCCCAAGCAATGTTTCGGCACCCATCTGATCCAGGATCGTCCGAGAATCCACCTTCGACGAGACTTGAAACGCGATCCTGCTGGGAATGTTGGCCTTGATCAGGCCGGTGATCACATCCACGGATGGCCTCTGGGTCGCAATGATCAGGTGGATGCCGGAGGCGCGGGCCTTTTGCGCGAGCCGAGCGATTAGTTCCTCCACCTTCTTGCCCACGACCATCATCATGTCTGCCAGCTCGTCAATGACCACGACGATGAAGGGCAAGGTCTCCAATTCGGGTGGTGCGGCACCTTCCGGGAACTTGTGCGGTTCGAAGAATGGGTTCGTCAGCGGCTCCCCTGCGGCGGCCGCTTCGCGCACCCGCCGGTTGAAGCCGCCGATGTTTCGGACCTTGAATGCCGCCAAGAGCCGGTAGCGCCTTTCCATCTCGGCGACGCACCAGCGCAGCGCCGAGGCCGCCTCCTTCATGTCGGTAACAACGGGAGTCAGCAGATGGGGGATGCCCTCGTAGACGGACAGCTCGAGCATCTTCGGATCGATCAAAATGAGTCGTACATCACTCGGTGTGCTCTTGTACAGCATGCTCAGCAGCATCGCGTTGATGGCTACCGACTTACCGGCACCGGTGGTGCCGGCTACCAGCAGGTGCGGCATGCGCGCCAAATCCGCCGCCGTCGGATTTCCCGCGATATCTTTACCGAGTACCAGGGTCAACGGTGATGTCGCTTCCCGGTACAGCCGCGAATTCAGTACTTCGCGCAGGTACACGATTTCTCGCTTGTTGTTCGGGATTTCGAGTCCGATGACCGTCTTTCCCGGAATGACCTCCACCACTCGAACGGCAATGACCGAAAGACCTCGCGCCAGATCCTTTGCGAGATTCGTGATTTGACTGACTTTCACCCCTGGAGCGGGCTGCAGCTCGAACCGGGTTATCACGGGCCCCGGCTGCACGTTCACCACCGCGACCTCGATGCCGAAATCGTGCAGCTTCTCCTCCACCTTCCGGGACAGCGACTCCAGTACTTCCGCCGTATAGCCACCCTCGTTGTCCCGGGCCAAATCCAGGAGGTCCATAGGCGGCAGATTGAGAAGTTGCATCTCCACCTGCGCTGAATCGCTGCTCGTTGCTCGTTGCCGCGATTTCGACAGGTTCGCGCTCGCAACGCGCTCCCGCGAAGGTGCCGCGGCGGAGCCGCTTGGCAGCGCCTCCAGCACACGTTCGGCCGTCGGTGCATCATCGAATTTGTCGAGTTCCGGCTCGACACGAGCCGGAGCGCGGTCCACAGTCTCAGGAGCGGCGCGCTCCGGGACAGCCGCAGCCCGTCGCCGCCGCTGCTCCCGCACCCGGGTGATCAGCATGCCGACCGCCCGCACGGTCACGCAACTGGCAGCAATGCTCAGTCGACCCGTTGCATCCAGAACCCTGAGCCACGACAAACCTGTGAGGAGATTCAACTCGGTCAAAAAAAGAGAAATCAGAAACAACCCCGCGCCAAAATAGCCAAACACGGGAGAGAGACTCGAGCCGGTCAGCGCGCCAAGCGCACCGCCGGGGGCCCCGGGCAGAAGACCGGGATTCGGCGGCAGGAAAAGCCCGGCGAGCCCGCATCCCGACGTGACCGTCAGTACCAGCCCCAGGGCACGCAGCCCGAGCGAGCGGGGACCAAGGATAGTCCCGACCGTATGGCGTCGATACGCCAGCCAGGCGCCGATAGCCAGGAGAATAGGCAACAAGAACGCCGGATAACCGAGGAAAAAAAGAAGAATGTCGGCAGTCCAGGCGCCCGCAACGCCCCCCAGGTTTCGGGTCGCCTCGGACACGCCGCTTCGGGACCAGGCCGGATCCCCCGCGTCGTAGGAAAGCAAGGCAACGAGCAGGAATATGGCCACCGCCAGGCTCAGCAACAGCAGGCTCTCCCTGACCCCCTGCCGCGCACGTCCCGGCACCGCGGCGACGGACGCGCGATGGTTTCCACTGCTCCGCCCCAAACTGTACCCCTCCTCTGCCTTCAGCGTATCCTGACGCCTAGGGATGCTATTGTCACATTCGCGTCATTGTCAGTAAAACGGGGCGTACCGTGATCGTAACCCGGATCCAGTAAGTGCAAGACAATCCGCATTTCAAAATCGTGGATTCCGTCTCGGATCTTGCGCCGACTCAGTGGGACGAATTGGTTCCGAACGACTATCCGTTCCTAAAACACGCCTTCCTGTCGGCCCTGGAGAATTGCGGATGTCTCGGTGAGCGGACCGGGTGGTTTCCCCGCCATATGACGGCAGTCGACCCCCGCGGGCGGCTGCTCGGCGCCG
>JBFGYN010000217.1:0-6971 GCA_041587415.1 Candidatus Competibacterales bacterium
CTCGTGGCCGATAAGGTTTGCGATATAGTACATGGGCTTGGCGCGATAATAGGGCCGCTCCGACGGCACAGGAAAGATGAGCTTCAACCGCTGCCTCTCCTCGACCGGTTCGATTTCGACCCTGGCGGGCAACGTGGCCTCACCAAACAGCGGCGTCGTGATCTGTTCTTCGTTCACTGGGCCGCCGGGTATCACAGAAAATTTTTCCGCCACCCAGGATTGGAGCTGGTCCAGCGGCTCTCGGCCGAGCACCACAAGTGTCATTCGACCGGCCACGTAGTGTTTGCGATAGAAGCGTAGAAGGTCTTTGCGCACCGGCTCACCCGGTCGGTCCTCGAGCGTTTCCAGCGAACCGACGGAAAATTTCGAATATGGGTGTTCCGGATTGATGACGGCGCGGAATACGGCGAGATAGCGCCAACTGTCTTCTTTCAGTTTGAGCTGGTATTCCGAGTTCACCGCGTGCTTTTCCCGTTCCACGTATTTCGGAGAAAACAGCGGTGCGACGAAGAACCGAGCGAAGCGATCCAACGCCGGCTCGAGGTAACCCTGGTTCACGTCGAAAAAGTAGTTCGTGTCCTCGAATGACGTGAACGCGTTGTTGCTGCCACCGTGGGAGCGAATGTAATCCTGGTATTCGCCCGGCTCCGGGTACTTGTCGGTACCGAGGAACAGCATGTGCTCCAGGAAGTGCGCGAGCCCCTGACGGTCCCTCGGGTCGCTGCCGCTGCCCACGTGGACATTGAGCGACGCAGCAGCCTTGTCGGTAGCGGGATCCGAAATGAGCATTGTTCTGAGACCGTTCTCGAGCTCGAGATAGCGGTACTCTCGCGGATCGTTTGGGCTTTTCTCGATCTCGAGCTCTGCCCGGACGGGCGTGGTCAGCAGCAGCGCGACTACGGCCAACAGCAACCCCGACCACCAAAAGTGTTGCGAACGACTGAACACTAAGCTTCCCCCGACCCATTGAATCATATCGAGCCTATCCGACAGGCGAGCTGCTGGGAAAGTTCGACGCACTCGCGGCAAACGACGATGCCGGTGACGCATGGTTTTCTGGCAATCTTGGCATATTGCATGAACTGTCATCACTTGCAGTGGATCTTAGCGGCCTGGTGAGCGATGCGGGGTAGCACGAAAATTGGATGGGGTCGCACCAGAGCGGCCGATATTATCTCGACTCGCCAATCACCTGGCCACGCTCGATTCCGAGCTTGCGCATGCGAAATCGCAGTGTGCTGGGCTTCAGCCCGAGTGCCGTGGCCGCGCCGTTTCGGCCCTCGATCTGCCATCCGTGATCTTCGAGGATGCGTCGAATATGGTCCCGCTCGATCGCTTCCAAGGTTTGAGCATTGGGCGTCGTGGTCGGAACATCAGTGGTTTTCGGTAATGCGCGCTCGTCGATGTTGAGCACCTCACCTCGCTCCAGAATGGCAGCACGCATGATGACATTTTGCAGTTCCCGAACATTGCCGGGCCAGGCGTAGTGAGTGAGCTGCGCTACGGACTCTGTGGTCATGCCCTTGAACGTCTTTCCCAGCTTTCGCCCCGCCTGTGCGAGAAAGTAATTCGCCAGTCGCGAAATGTCTCCGGTTCGCTCCCGAAGGGGGGGCACGCGTATGGGGAAGACGTCCAGACGGTAGAATAGGTCCTCGCGAAAGGATCCGTCCACGACCATGCTTGCCAAGTCCCGGTTGGTGGCAGCAATGACCCGAACGTCGACATGCATGGTTTGAGTGCCGCCAACACGTTCGAATGAGTGCTCCTGAAGGGCGCGCAGGAGCTTCACCTGTGCTTGGGGCGTAAGCTCTCCCACCTCGTCCAGAAAAATCGTGCCATGGTCCGCCAACTCGAAGCGCCCCTTGCGCTGTGCGGTGGCACCGGTGAACGCACCCTTCTCGTGTCCGAAAAGTTCACTTTCGATCAATTCTGTGGGCAGGGCGGCGCAGTTCACGATCACGAGCAGCCGGTCTTTGCGCGGGCTCGCCATATGCACTTCTCGAGCAATCAGCTCCTTACCGGTGCCGGTCTCACCTGTGAGCAGTACCGTCGCATCGGTTTCGGCGACAACGGCCAAATCCTCGAACAGCGCTTGCATGGGAGGCGAATCGCCGACGATCTCTGCAAATCCCTGACGACGGCGCATTTCCTCGCGCAGGTGAACCCGCTCGAGCTCCAGCCTTCTGATCGCGGCAGCGGCGGCTTCGCGGTCAGTCCTGTCCCTGAGGATCACCGTGAAATGGGCATCGCCGTCCAGCATCAGCGGCGAAACCGTCACTTCGACCGGGAACTCCTCACCGTCGGCTCGAATTGCCGAGAGTCCCTCCGGGGCCCAAATGGGTTTCACGGGCGGCCCGAACTCTCCACTGCCGGGATGCAAGATTTTTCGGAACGGGCGACTGAGGAATCGATCCAGAGGCTGCCCTCGTGCCCAGCTGCTGGAGCATCGGAAAACGTTTTCGGCAGCGTGGTTGAACAGCGTGATCCGGAGATCGGCATCCACGGCGATGATCACGTCCATGGCCGTGTCGAGAATGCTGGCAAGCCGTTGCTCACTCCGGGTGACGGCTTCCTGGGCTCGCTTGCGATCGACCTCGGCCGCCGCCCGGGCGCCGAATATTTTGAATGCCGCCAAATCCAGGTCGCTGGTTTCCATTGGTCGGTCGTGTAACACCGCCAAATGACCAAGTACCTTGCCAGCGGCGTCCAGCATGGGTGTCGCCAGATAGCCGTGAATGTTCTTCTCGGCAAGGGCACCGTCCCGTGGAAAGAGCTTCTGCACATTGCTCGGGTAGTAGCAGACCTCCCCCCGCAGGACCGCTTCGCAAGGCGTGCCACGAAGGTCGAACTCCACGTCTGGTACGAATCTGCCGCCGGCCCAGTAAGCCAGCGTTCGCACGCGGTCTCGGCTGTCGGCGAATTCCGCTACGAAGCAGGAATGGACGTTGAGGGCACTGGCCGTGGCCTTCACGAGTTCCCTAAAGAATTCGTCACCGGTGACCGCGGCAGTTCCCGCATAGATCAGTGGCAGAATGTCTGCGGAGTGGCGCGGTAGAGTCGAGGTGGTCGAGAGAGCCGGTGTCATTGTCGTGCTGTGCATGGCTGTCCGTTCCTCGTCCCGGTTCGCCGGGGCAAATCCCACCCTAACGACTGACGAAAACACGGTGCTTTCCGCGCTTCGTCGTCCCGCCTCCCCGGCACCCGGTGCCGGAGGGCGCGATGCTAGCGAGTGAGGGTATCGAGTTCGACCGTTTCCGATTGAACTGGTTCTGTCGCCTGGGAAAAGAGAGCTCGGCGGGCGAGTCGTTGCGCGTCAGCATCCGGGAGCAATGATTTCGCCGCGAGTTCGACGGCCCTGTCCGGCCCAACCTCCTGGCCTTCGGCCCGACGCTCCGAGTTATGGCCATCGATTGTGCTCGCCGCTCAGACCGCCCCTGTCGCAATCGATCTGATGTCGGCTGGGAGACTCGATAGGACGGTGAGGTTCATGATCCGATTCCTCGACAACGCGGTTTGCCATGGGGGCGTCGATGGAACAGCGTCGGCTTGCCCGACTATTTACTATCAATCTCAATGCCAATTTTCCACTTATCAGTGGTTAGTGCGCAACGCCTTGTGCGAAGGCGTTTCCTCCGAATCACGGCGGACTTTGATGGGGCTGGAACGATCGTTCGACCCGCGTTCGGTTGCGGCGCCACGGAATGTTGTGGGCGAAAGAGTGCGCCGATTGCGGGTGAAATAATGCCACGCGAATTGGCTGCACTGGACGATAGACTCGTGGGCGAATGGGCTGATGTTCCGAGTGAAATCCGGCATTTGGTTCGATGGCATGCAGGGTGCTTGGAGTCGAAGGAGAGAGCCCAGATTTGTGGCTAAATTGAAGGAGTCGCCGTCATGTATAGAATTCCATTGCCCCGCGGTAGCTTGTCCCCCGGTCAGGTGCTGCTCTACCCGTTTCCGAGTTACCTGCAGTGGTGGGCCAGTTGGATGAGCGCACATCTCGGCGCCGTGCCTCAGCCCCGTCTCGTCACGCGGTCTCGCCCCGCAAGTGAGAACGGCGAGAATGTGATCCACGTGGATTTTCGCCGGTCTCCACCGCCACTGCCAAGTACTGGCGTCGACGAGCGGAAAATGCTCGACAGCTCGGCTGTCTGACCGGATTTTCACGCTCTCCAACGGGCAGTGAGCAGGCCAAATACGGAGTCTCCTTCGTCGATCCAGCGTTCGCCGGAATCGCCGGCTCAGCCGCAGCGCGGCTCGAGCCGGTCTTCGACGCCGGTGACGATCAAGCCGTTTGCCGGTGCATCGGTGTTCGTCGTCGAATTCCGATGACGCCCAGCACGAGCACCAGTACCAATGCCGGGTAGAATGCCGAGAGCTGATACAGCCGCTCCAGTGCAAGCATTTCGCGCAGCAGCCCAATGAGGTAGGAACCGAGCCCGACGCCGACCATGAGCGCGGCAATCAACATGGAAGACACCCAGGCACCGTAGGGCTCGAAGCGGCTCGACGCAATGCCGATGCTCAGTGGAAAAAAGGCGGAACAAGAGAACCCCGCGAGGGCGAACAGTCCGATGCCAAGGGTTGGGGTCGTCGCATAGGGGAGCATGAGAAATGTTGCCATCATGACGACCGGAAGAGCCACCCAGATCGAAGTCGGAGCGATGCGCAGGACAAGCATCGACGCCAGCAGTCTACCTGCGACCATCGCCGCCCAGAACACCGAGAGTGCCGCGGCTGCCACGGCGACGGGCAAATGCTTCACGTCCTGGAGATAGAGCACGGCCCAGTTGCTGAAGGTGCCTTCCGCAAAGGCATAGAGCACGGCGATTGCGGTGAACAGCCAAAAACTGGCCGTGCGGGCGGGGTGGCGTTTGCTGGCTAGGGCGTCTTCTCCCGCATCGACGGTGACCGCATTGGATCGTGGAAAACGTGCGAATGTTGCGAGTGCCCCGAGCGCGCCACACAGCGATGCCAATGACAACGGAAATGCCACCCAGGTTTTGGCCATCACCAATGCGCTCGCGATAACTGGCCCGATGGCGAGTCCCGCCCCCAAGGCGGTGTGGAGGGCAACGATCGCCGTGTCCCGCCGTGCGGGGAAGAAGATCGGCGGCAAGCCATTGAGCGGTGCGCCGCCGACGCCGAACGCCAGCCCCATGGCACCGGTTGCAGTCAGCGTCACCGGGAAAGCCATTTCAGGTGTAAGGAGCACGGTGCTGCCCAGGAGTAGCTGGGACACCGTGTTCAGAATCAACGAGGCGATCAGCAGGGTCTTCAGCCCGAGCCTGTTCGCCATGGCGCCCCCGCCCAGCGCCCCCACGACGGCGAAAGCGACCTGCGGCAGGAAGATCGCACCATATTGGGCGTCCGTGAAACCGTGCATTTGTTTCAGCACCGCGCTGCTGGCCGGAAAGCTCACGAGGGTGAGGCCCTGGGCCAGTCCGGCAGAATAAAGTGTTGCAACGGGTAGCCTGAAGGACGTGGATGACCGGTCACGATCGCTTGACATGGCGAGTCCTCGATTCGGCATTTGGCGCGGACAGGGCCTGATTGCCACCCTGAGGCGCCGTGATGAGACGGGTGCTGCTGCGAAATGTGAAATAGGCCCAGGCCCAGTCGAGCATCACGGAAATCCGATTGCGCACGCCGGCCAGGAAGTACACGTGCACGAGCCCCCAGAGCCACCAGGCGGCTGTACCGGCCAGGCGCACGAAGCCGAAGTCCGCTACCGCCGCCTTGCGTCCGATCGTGGCCAGGCTCCCGAGATGCCGGTAACGAAACGGCGCTGGCGGTCTGCGGCCCGTGATCCGCGCGCGGATCGACCGACCGACGTAATCGCCGCCCTGTTTCGCTGCCGGGCCGAGCCCGGGCACGGGTCTGCCGCCCCACCCGTTGCTGAGCGCCGTATCGCCCACGGCGAACACGTTTTCCCGACCGGGTACCGACAGGTCGTGCGCCACCTTCACGCGCCCGCTCGAGTCCGCCTCCACCCCCAACCAACTGGCCGCCGGGGACGCCACGACACCTGCGGCCCAGAACACGGTGCGCGCTTCGATGCGCCGGCCGCTGACGAGTACGCCCGCCTCGTCAATGCTCTGCACACGGCTTTCCGTCAGCACCTGTACCCCAAGCCGACGGAGCGCAGCCTCGGCATCCGCAGACAGCGACTCGGGAAAAGTCGGGAGAATACGAGGGCCGGACTGAACGAGGATGACCGTTGCCTCGGTCGGGTCCACATGCCGGAATTCTCGCTCCATTCCGAATCGCGCGAGCTCCGCGATGGCGCCGGCAAGTTCCACCCCGGTCGGTCCCGCTCCTACGATCAGGAAGGTCATGAGCACGGCTCGTTCTCCGGCGTCTTCTGCCGCCTCGGCGCGTTCGAAGGCCATAAGCAGCCGGCTACGGACGTCGGTTGCGTCCTCGATGCGCTTTAGACCCGGGGCGAATGGCGCCCACTCGTCGCGGCCGAAGTAGCTGTGCGAGGCGCCCGTCGCGATCACCAGGTAGTCGTAGGGAATGCGCCTCGAATCCAGCAGTACATCCTTGCGTGCGCTATCCACTGCCCGCACCTCGCCAAGAAGCACCCGGGCATTAGCCTGCTCGCGAAGCAGCGTGCGAATCGGCACCGCGATATCGCCCGGTGACAGCGCCGTGGTCGCTACCTGGTATAAGAGGGGCTGGAAGAGGTGGTAGTTGTGGCGATCGATGAGCGTGATCGACGCCGGCGTTCGGCGGAGCGCCTGCGCACAGGCGAGGCCGCCGAATCCTGCACCGACGATGACGACCCTGGGTTGACCCACGTCCATGTATTTCGGGCCGCTCCTCAGGTTCGGGTAGCGCCTGTCCAGTAGCCGTAGGAACAGTGCATCCGCAGAGAGCGCGCCGCCGCCGGCCACCGCCAGAAACGCAAGCAATAGGACGACTCCGTGGGTGGCGTCGATCCGCCCCGGATCCGCCATTTCGACGGC
>JBFGYN010000218.1:0-6965 GCA_041587415.1 Candidatus Competibacterales bacterium
CGTCCGACGATGACGCGCATCGTCGCAATGGACTGGCCGTTCCTAACGAGGTTCAGGCGGAACGCCGGAATGTTCACGAGAACATGCTCTGCACCAAGGTCACGTGGAAGCCAACGTGAGCGCTCGAGCGTCGCCTTGATCTGCGCAACCCGCTCATGAGCCGTAATGTTCAACGCCTCCAGAGTTTTGCGCCCAACGACGCCGTCCGGTTCGAGCCCATGTCTCGCCTGAAAACGTTGCACAGCTTCTCCGAGGCGCGCATCGAACGTCATTGCGCGCAGCGCACTCGAGGTATCCGCCGGGTTGGCGAGGTCACCGATCACACTGTGGCTTTCGGTTTGATCTGGCCCCTCGGCGCGGTCTTCCTGCAGTTCTCCGCTGATTTGCAGACGTTTTCTCAGGGGCAGTACCCTTCCGTCGACGGACCCCGACTCCAATTTCGGGCCGTCTGGAACGCTCGGCCAACCGCCTTCGGCGTAAATGCGACGATACTGTTGTAGCGCGACGAGAAGGCGCTGATAGTCTGCAGAAGGCGGGGCAAGTGTGAATAAATACTCCTCCAGCGAGTCGCTGCGGAGCGCGTGCAAGAGGTGTCGGACCGCGTCGAAATTGCCCTGCTCGATCTCCCAATCGGGGTGGACTTCGACGGGCCGGAATCGGCCGTCATGGAGGTCTCGACTGTAACGCAGCACTGATCGCGTGAGCTGAATGTCCAACTCCGACAGAGAGCCCGGATCCCCTGACGCCATTGCGAAGCGCCGCGTGATTTGCGAAACGTCGTAGTCGACTGGATTCAAGCCGTGGCGAGTGGCCACCGCCAAGGTCATCAGGACCTGATTGGCGGACTCGAATGCCGTGCTCGATCCGGTCCAGGCCGGCTGAAAGCGCATCTTGCGATAGAATTCCAAAACGTCTGCCGGCAGGCTTTCGGCCCGCTCGGCCGCGATGATTCGTGTCGCGAGCTCGGCTTCAAGATTTGTTCGGGCGGCGGCTGAACCTAATCGGACGGGCGCGACAGTCGCCATCGCCGCGAAAATCGTGACAAGCAACCCAGGCAATATTTTCTTGTTTGATACCCTAAGCATTGGTGCGTCTACATGAGTCTATTCAATTCGAATCCGTTCATCGGCCATGCTGCAAACGAGTTGGATGACACCGACCGCTGCAAACGACCACCTTGACCACGTGTTCGATCACGGCTCCCGACGCGGAGCTTCCCGAGCCTGCTTGTCTGATGCATACGCGTGACACACCAAGGTCAGTTGCGGCGGACGGTGGAGCCGGGACAAAGATCGTTCGAAAACATGCCTGGCTCGTTCACCCGCGCGCGGTCACGATGGTACGGAAAGTGACAGCAATTCCCGCACCTACTTGACACTGCGAAACCCAATTGTGGCACGAAGTACAAATCGCGACTCGGCCGACGAGGCCGACGCAGGTTCAGTTTGGAGGGGTACTTCGCATGCTGCCATACTAGCCTACAATGAGCGGTCGACGAAGAAACCTGACTCGCGGAGCGCATCTAGCCGGATCGTCGAGCCCATCGCGCTGATGTGGCTCGAATTTTCTTGCACGAGCGGGCGCGCAGTCCACCTACTGGGGGCAACCGCTGAACGAATTTCCAGAGAATCCGCCCGTCGCCGTTGCGGACCGTGAGTTGGATGAGCTGCTGCATTTTGCCGATCATCTCGCCGACGCGTCGGGTTCTGCCATCAGGCCGTACTTTCGGCAACCTTTCCTGGCAGACGACAAATCGGGTGGCACGAACTTCGATCCCGTGACCGCGGCGGACCGAGAGGCAGAGGCCGCTATTCGTTCCCTGATTGAAGAACGCTATCCGGATCACGGAATCTTCGGTGAAGAATTGGGATTTCGTCCGGGCTCGGCCGGGCTCACCTGGGTAATTGACCCAATCGACGGCACCAAGGCTTTCGTCACCGGCATGCCTTTGTGGGGTACTTTGATCGCCGTCTACAATGGTCAGGTCCCAATTCTCGGTATCATGGACCAGCCATACTTGGGCGAACGGTTCATTGGATCGCGGTTTGGCGCCCGCATGCGCCTTGCCGCGAGTGAGTACACACTGCGTGTGCGGCGTTGCGCTGGGCTGGAGCAGGCATTTCTCCAGTGTACGCATCCAGACATGTTCGAGACACGGGCGGAGGCAGCCGCGTTCGCGGCACTGCGGACGAGGACGAGGCTGACAAGGTACAGCGGCGACTGCTACGCCTACTGTATGCTCGCCCACGGGCTAATCGATCTGGTGGTGGAAACCGGCCTCAAGCCGTACGACATTCAGGCGGTGATTCCAATCATCGAGGCAGCCGGTGGTGTCGTCAGCGACTGGCGGGGCGGCAATCCGGCACGGGGTGGGCAGGTCATTGCCGCGGGCGATTCGAGGCTGCACCGGGAAGCATTGGGCATCCTGAGCTCGGCAGCAGGCGAACTCGACAAATGAGGGATCATTCGGTAAGCGCAGAGACGGTCGTTGACGCCTATCTCGATGCCTTGAGCAGAGGCGATTTCAACCGGCTGCGGCAATGCCTGGCCGATGTGGGGTTTCGATTTCGCAGCCCCGTTGTCGAGTTGGAAGGCGCCGATGAGTTCGTGGCCACCATGTGGGGAATCTCGGCGATACTCGATCGTGTGCAAAAACGGCGTCGCTTTGTCGATGGATCTGAAATCTGCGACATCCTGCGTTTTCGAACCCACTTCGACGAGCCGCGAGACACAGACGTGGTGCAGCTGTCCCGGGTTCAGGCAGGTCGAATCGTCGCCATCGAAGTGTTTTACGACGCAACCGGACAGCGTCAGTTGTTCACCCTGGGTGAGTAGCGTTGCCAGCCCGGTCGCTATGCGGGAGTCGATGCCTCGACCGGACTCGGATCCGCGTCACCCTGCAAAGAAATCCCGTTGGGTGCGAGTGGAAATCGCGGTCGAGAATTTCCAATGCGCTCGGGACGGGCCAATCCAGACAGAGTTTCTTTTCCGAGCATTGATGTGTCGCCAGATTTTTCACGTTAACATGTTGAGTTCTTGAGGAAAGTGGAGACCGCGTCTTTCGCGTTCCAAGCCCTGGCAATTGCTGGACGGAATGGTTCAGGGTCCCTTTGCGTATCGGCGTGTCAACCATTGGAGCCTCGATGACGCGCTCGGTACTGGTGGTAGAAGACAATCAGGAAATTGCCGAACTGGTGCGCTTGCACCTGTTGGACATCGATTGCTCCGCGGTAATTGAGTCAGATGGACGACAGGCGCTCGATCGGATACGCGGCAGCAAATTCGATCTGGTAATTCTCGATCTGATGCTTCCCGGCCTCGACGGCATGACGGTTTGCCGGGAAATTCGGGCGTTGCCCGGCTACTTGCCCATTCTCATTCTGAGTGCCCGCTCGTCGGAACTGGATCGGGTCGTGGGGCTCGAGATGGGCGCCGATGATTACCTAACGAAGCCATTTGGCGTGCCCGAACTTCAGGCGCGCGTGAAGGCACTGCTGAGGCGCGCGCACGCGATGAGTGGCGGCTCCGAGCCGCGAGCGGACGACGTGATTTTGACCAGAGGTCGTATGGCGATCGATGTCGCACGCCGAGTGGTCACCATCGATGGACAAGTGGTGACCCTCACCGCCAAGGAATTCGACCTATTGCTGCATTTTGCCCGCCACCCTGGTCGCGTCTACGACCGGTCGCAGCTGTTGGACGAAGTCTGGGGCTACGAACACAGCGGTTATGAGCACACGGTCAATTCGCACATCAATCGCCTGCGCGGGAAAATCGAGGATGACCCGGCACGACCCCAATGCATCCTCACGGTCTGGGGTGTCGGGTACAAGTTTGCGGATCCGGAATGATTTTGCGCACATTGTACGCCAAATTGGCGCTCGCTCTGGTCTTGTTGCTCCTTTCGGTCGGTGCGCTGTTTGCGCTTCTTACTGTATCGGCAACGCGGGCCTATCTGGAGGAGTTGAGTCAACGATTCAATCGCGATTTGGCACGTAATCTGGTTTCCGACGAGGCGTTGGTGCGGGCTGGTGAACTCGACAGAGGCGCACTGGAAGCGCTGTTCGACCGCTACATGGTCATCAATCCCAGCATCGAAATCTATTTACTGGATCTCGAAGGTACGATCCTCGCCTATTCCGCAGACCCTGGTAAGGTGAAGCGTCGCCGGGTGTCGGTCCAACCGATTCGTGAGTTTCTCGATGGATCGGAGCTCTATCCACTACTTGGCGATGACCCACGCAGTCATGATCGGCGAAAAATCTTCTCCGTCACACCCGTGCCCGAGGAAAAGGAAGCGACAGGCTATTTATACGTGGTCCTTCAGGGAGAGCAGGTCGATACAATCGACGCAGTTCTGGGGCAAAGCTACATCATGCGTTTGGGTGCCTGGGCGCTGGGCGGCAGCCTGTTGTTCGGTGCACTGGCCGGTTTGGTTCTGTTTCGACTTCTCACCCGGCGATTGCAGCGTCTCGATCGCCTCATGGACCGCTTTCGTGCGAGTGGATTCCAGTCGTACAGCCAATATGCCGCGGCCCAGGCGCCGGTTCGAGACGAAATCGACGGGCTGGGATTCACCTTCGATGCCATGGCTGCACGCATCGTCGAGCAACTCGAAGAACTCCGCAGTCAAGACGTTCGCCGGCGCGAGACCGTGGCACACATCTCCCATGATCTTCGCACACCGCTGACCGCATTGCATGGATACTTGGAGACACTGCGCCTCAAGTGGGAAAGTCTGAGCGAGAGCCAGCGTTCCGAACATATTGGCTCGGCGTTGAATCAAAGCGATCGACTGCGCCGGCTTGTGGATCAGCTGTTCGAGCTCGCCAAACTGGACGCTCGGGACACTTTGCCTGAAATGGAACCCTTCGCTGCCGCCGAACACGTCCAGGATGTACTCCAGAAGTTCCGGTTGACGGCCGAGCGCGCCGGAATTGAGCTCCGTCTAAAGGCCGCCCAAGACCTGTCCCTCGCGTTCGGCGACGTCGCGCTCGTTGAGCGGGTGCTGGACAATTTGATCGAGAACGCATTGCGGCACACTCCGCGCGATGGTCGGGTCACCGTGCGTCTGGCGGAAGCGGATGGCACGCTGCACGTGTCGGTTTCGGACACCGGGCCGGGTATTCCCGCCGAAGAGCGGCAACGAGTCGTGGAGCCCTTCTACCAAGGCGGCGACAGACATCGAGGGAGCGGTCAGGCCGGACTTGGTTTAGCAATCGCGCAGCGAATTGCAGAGCTGCACGGATTCTGTCTCGGCGTTGGGGAGGCGTCCGGCGGTGGCGCCAGGTTTGAATTCCGACTCCCACTGGCCCGTGAGCAAATTGTGAACAGGTCGTGAGGATTCCCTGAGGCGTCGGAGGGAGAATAGACTTCGGAAGAGTTTCAGTTCGGAGTTACCGCGATGCTCATAAAGCGTCCAAGCGACATAAAACCGTCCGACATCACGGACGAACGCGTGTACCGAAATCGCAGGGCGTTCCTGAAGTCCGCGGCCGTGGCCGGCGCCGCCGTGGCGGGCGGCGCGCTATTCGTGCCGTTCGGGACCCGTGCCAAGGCCGAGTTGGGCGAAATCAGCGCTGGACCGTTCGCAACCGATGAGCCCGTCAACAGTTTCGAAGACGCGAGCAGCTATAACAACTTCTACGAGCTGGGCACCGGCAAGGAGGACCCGAAGCGCAACGCCGATCGGCTCAAGACGGAGCCTTGGAGCGTGACCGTCGACGGAGAAGTCGGACGACCTGGGACCTATTCCCTCGAGGACATCCTCGAGCCCCACCCGCTCGAGGAGAGGATCTACCGCCTGAGGTGCGTGGAGGCGTGGTCAATGGTCATCCCGTGGGTGGGCTTCCCCTTGTCGAACTTACTGAAGCGATTCGAGCCCACGGCCAACGCCAAGTACGTGGCATTCGAGACCATACTCGATCCGGAGAATCTCCCTGGCCAACGGCGCCGGGTGCTCGACTGGCCGTACGTGGAGGGACTGAGGCTCGACGAGGCCATGCATCCGCTAACCATTCTTGCGGCCGGAATGTACGGGCAGGTGTTGCCGAATCAGAATGGTGCGCCATTGAGACTGGTTGTCCCGTGGAAATACGGTTTCAAGAGCATCAAGTCCATCGTTCGGATCACGTTAACCGAAACGGAACCGCCGACAAGCTGGAACCGCGCCGCGTCCAACGAGTATGGCTTTTACTCGAACGTCAATCCGAGCGTTCCGCATCCCAGATGGAGCCAGAGCCGCGAGAGGAGAATCGGTGAGTTCTTCAAACGCGACACGCTCCCGTTCAATGGTTACGCGGAGCAAGTTGCGGGGCTGTACACTGGGATGGATCTGAGCAAATTCTTTTGATGGGCACCGACGGGCGGGCCAAATCACTCATTTTCGCGCTGGCGCTGGTGCCGCTGGCCACGTTGGTGCTGGGCTTGTGGAACGACGGATTGGGCGCCAATCCAATCGAGACGGTGACCCACACGACGGGCGAATGGGCATTGCGTTTCCTTCTCGTGACCCTGGCGGTTACCCCGGTTCGTCGCCTGACAGGCTGGAACCGAATTATCCGTTTTCGACGCATGCTCGGGCTGTTCGCATTCTTCTATGCCTGCCTGCACCTGACGACGTACCTGATCCTGGATCAATTTTTCGATTGGCGGGCGATCGTCGAGGACGTCTTGGAGCGGCCGTACATAACGGCTGGCGTGACCGCGTTCTCGCTCCTGGTACCGCTGGCCGTCACGTCCACGAACGCTTGGATTCGGCGGCTCGGCAGAAACTGGCAGCGCCTTCATCGGCTCGTTTACGCCGCGGCTGTCATGGGTGTGCTGCACTTTGTTTGGTTGACCAGGGCCGATCAGCTCGAACCGGTAGTCTATGGGGTCATTCTTGGCGTGCTGCTGGCTTATCGCTTGCTACCAACTCGCGCCGGGAAACGCAATCGCAGTGCGGGCAAAGCCGCGGGACCCCA
>JBFGYN010000219.1:0-6926 GCA_041587415.1 Candidatus Competibacterales bacterium
AAAAGCAGGGGCCACGGTTGTAACCCCGCTCTACGATATGAAGCGGAACACCGTCGAGATGGATCCGTGGACAGCGCGGCATTCCGTAAACACAAGCAGGAATTGAGCCTCCCCCCATTTCCCATCGGCGTGCCGCACCGAAACCACGACAGCCACGCGCGCCCGTAAACCCGCAGGCTGCTCTTTGTGCTGCCTGCCCTGCATGCCACCCGTTGTGTACCACGAAGATTCTGTCGCCCGGGGCGATTGCAGACGGTTCGCCCATCGGACAGTGCGAAGAAGAGCTCTTTTCCGAACGCCCGCACCGACTCGAGCGTCGCATCGTCGATGTGATTACCGTCGAATATTCTGACCGCGGCGAGTCGACAGCCTGCGAGGGGTGGCCTCAGTGCGCTGGCCAACGTGTGTTCGGTAATTCCTTCGGGCATCCCATGGCGCTCATCAACCCTTGGAGGTCGCCCGCGGCAATCGCGCACGAATCCACACCGTTTCTTGGCATGGAAGCGCGGCGACTGTCGGACGGTGAGGCCTGCGACGCTTTCGACTATCGGTGGTCGGCTTCGTAGACCACGGGCAACCGGCGGAGGTTATCCAGCGCTGTGGCGAGGCGCTCGTAATGGTGATTCTCATGGGCGCCGAGCGCGAAAGTCCGGCGGCCGCGACGATGAGCGCCGCCATGGCATCGTGTCGAGGTGCACCGAAATCTTCTCCACGGCCACTAGATCCTCGGTGCAGGCGATCTCCCGAGCCGTCGCACCGCTGGAACCAAGTCGTCGTCATCCAGGCACTTGATATCTCGAGCGAGCGCCCGCATCTAATGCGTGGGAACAGTGTGCGCACGGAATTGCTGCGCGCAGGCACTTTTTCGACGTGGACAGATATCGCGAGGTGACCTCAAGCGTTCTGCAACACATGAATTCCCCGACCGTAACCTATTGACCTGCTAGCCAGAACAGCACCGGATGGAATACAAGGACTATTACAAGACTCTCGGCGTAGAGCGAAACGCGAGCGCCGATGAGATCAAGAAAGTCTATCGAAAGCTGGCGCGAAAGTACCATCCGGACGTGAGCAAGGAGGCGAACGCCGAGGAACGGTTCAAGGAAGTTCAGGAGGCTTACGAAGTTCTCCGAGACTCGGAGAAGCGGCGTGCATACGACGAGTTGGGCAGCAACTGGCGGGCGGGGCAAGAGTTCAGACCGCCGCCCGGGTGGGATCGTGAAGTTCATTTTCATTCCAGTGGCGGTGCCGGCTCTCAGTTCAGCGACTTCTTCGAACAGTTGTTCGGCGCGCACGGGGTCGACTTTGGCTTCGACCGCGCGGGTGGAGCACGCCGGGACCGTCACAGCCAGGGTAGGAAAGGCAACGATCGGGAACATGCGATCACCATTTCCTTGGAAGAAGCCTACCGGGGCGGCGTCCGAACCATTCAGCTCACAATGCCGAGACGGGACGCGCGTGGTCGTGTCAGCCAAGACACTCGCACCCTCAACGTGCGGATTCCACCCGGCGTCAGCAACGGACAGCGGATTCGGCTGGGTGGCCAGGGCGACGCTGGCGCCGGTGGGGGACGTGCTGGGGATCTTTACTTTCGCGTATCGATCGAGCCACACCGAGTCTATCGGTTGGACGGCAGGAACATCGAACTGGATTTGCCCATCTCACCCTGGGAGGCAGCACTGGGTGCGAGGATCGAAGTGCCGACGCCCGGGGGACGGGCAGCCATGACGGTGCCGGCGGGTAGCCAGAGCGGCGCCCGGTTTCGCCTCAAGGGCCGCGGACTGCCGGGCAAGGAACCAGGCGACTTCTACGTTGTGCTCAAGATTGTGAATCCACCCATGGAAGGTCAGCAGGTTCGAGAGCTCTATCGGCGAATGGCGGATGCCATCGATTTCGACCCTCGAGCGAATTTGGAACTTCCCTGAACGATTTCGGCGGAACATCCATCACCAGTGTGACACCGACCTTTGGATGTTTCGCAGACCCGGGCTGGAGCCAGCCCCGGGGCACTGCGTAAGCCACATGCCATCCCGAAGTTTGCATGATTGCCGCCGTTGTCACGGCGACGCCTTGCGCTTCAGAACAGGGTTGTATCGCGCTGCCGCCCGCACGCTCACTTGCGACCCCCGCGCAGTGTCCGGGCGAGCACCGGCAATTCGGCGCCGATACTTGAATCAACGGCCATGTCGTGGGCCGCGCAAATGCATCCTGCCGTGGCGGTAGTATTGGGGTCGGTAGCCTCGAGACCGGTAGCGTTCATATATCCGGCCCCTTGGTCGGTCGTAACGTTCTGCGTCGTAGTCGCCTCGGCCGTGGAACGAACGTGGCGGTATATGCTGGTACCGGAACCCTGGGTACTGTTGCCAGGTGCCATATTCCAGGCTAGACCCATGGTCGCTACTGCGATATCCATGTCCAACCACGTAGCGCGTGCCGTAACCATCGCTGGCACACGCTGCCAGGCCACTAACGAGCACTGCAAGCGCAAGCCGTTTCCACCGATGCACCATCACAACCTCCCTGCCCACGATATGCCAGAGGCTCAATAACTCATTAGTCCCTCTTGGCTACGGCGGAGTTCGGTGATCGCGTAGCCAGGCCCCTGCTGCACGAGCCGGCGCACAGACATAAACCGGTGATCTCAAGAGTCAAATGTCGCAGAATGCCGGCCAACATCGATTCTTTGAGCAAGGTGTCGTGCAACCATCACCCGAAAATCGACTGTCGAGACTGCTGGATGCCGGAGCGGGGTGGCTGCTGCGCCACGGACTGGTCGGTCTGGAAAAGGAAAGCCTGAGGGTTACGGCCGAAGGCACCATCTCGCCGAAAACGCACCCGCGTGCGCTGGGGTCGCCGCTTACGCATCCCCAGATTACCACTGACTATTCGGAAGCACTGATCGAGCTGATCACGCCGCCACTGCCCGGCCTCGAGCTCGCACTCGAACACCTGAGCGACCTGCACTCGTTCGTTGCCCCGCGTCTTGACGAAGAAATACTGTGGGCAACGAGCATGCCCTGCGTCGTGGCGCGGGACTCGGCCATTCCGATCGCCCAGTTCGGGCGCTCGAACGAGGGTCTCATGAAAGAGATCTACCGCCGAGGACTTGGCAATCGCTATGGCCGCGTCATGCAGGTGATCTCGGGCGTGCACCTCAATTTCTCCGTTGCGCGGGGTCTATGGCCCATTCTGGCCGACATCGAGGGCATCGAGGCCGCTACCCAAGCATACGCCACAAGCCGATACTTTGGTCTCGTCCGAAACGTCCAGCGAACTGGCTGGCTCGTGCCATACCTCTTCGGCGCGTCTCCGGCTGTCTGCCGCTCGTTTCTCGGCGGTCGCGAAGACGGATTGCAGACATTCGATCGAAACACCCTGTACCTCCCGTACGCCACGTCGCTGCGCATGAGCGATCTCGGTTACCAGAACAAGAAGGGAAGCAAGGTCGCCTTGAACTTCTCCTACAACGGCCTCGACGAGTACACCGCCGGACTCGAATGGGCGACGTCGACGGAAGATCCAGAATACGCCGCACTCGGCGTGATCGTGGACGGGGAGTATCGCCAATTGAACGCGAACGTGCTCCAGATCGAGAATGAGTACTACGCCTCGATCCGGCCAAAGCAGATCGCCGGCCCCGGAGAACGGCCATTGCTGGCACTCAGGCGACGTGGGGTGGAGTACGTGGAGCTTCGGTCACTGGACGTCTCCCCACTGGACACCGAAGGGGTCAACTTGACCCAGATTCGCTTCCTGGAGGCCCTCCTCCTACATTGCTGGCTGATGGACAGCCCGCCCGTTGGAGACGACGAACGCGACGCCAATCGCTTCAATCTCGGCCGCACCGCCATGCATGGCCGGGATCCGGATTTCCGCCTGGTTCGTGGGAGCCGCTCCGTCGCTGTCCGGGAGTGGGGACTGGAAATCTGTAGCGCCATGCAAGGGATTTGCGAGGTGCTCGACGGGGACGATGCCAATCGGCCCTACACCTGCTCTCTGAACGAGCAAAGAGAGGCTTTTCTCGATCCGGATCGAACGCCATCCGCCCGAATGCTTGCGGACATGGGCCGCACTGGAGAGGGTTTCTACCACTACGCCATGCGGCTCTCCCAAGCGCACCATGACGAATTCTTGGGGCGATCGCTCACGCCGGAGCGACTGGGCGCGATGGAGTCCATGGTCGAACGGTCGTGGCGAGAGCACAGCGACATCGAAGAACGGGTGCAGGAGCCGTTCGACCAATTCTTGGCGAGCTACTTCGGACAGGGACGCGAAGCCACGTAGTAAACGCGCTAGCCGATTCTCTCAGCCGACGCAAATCCAAACACTGAGTTCCCGCTTCCCGTCCGTAGCGTCTGTTGCAATCCGCGGGTGAGCAGGGAGCGATTCATCAATGGTCCACGTTTTGGACCATATCGGCGAGTGACTTAGCCGGCCCCACATCGGCGAAGCCGTCCTGATTCAGTTGTTTTCGTATCTGAGTGGTCGAAAACATTCCGCAGACCCGCTGGCAATCGATGGCCTTGTCAACTTCGATTACCAATATATGCTGGCGTCCCAGGCGATTCAGCGTTTCCAGGATGTGCCCGACCTGCGCATTCCGCACGCTGACCATGTCCAATGCATCCAACTTGTCCTGCTTCGTCATGATGTCGTCGACGATTATCTCGGAACGCGGCAATCGGCGCTCTTGGCTCAACTCGATGGGCCGTTCACCCATGATGTCGTTGGCCGTGACGATACCCAGAATCTCCCCGCCATCGTTGGTGACTACGAGCATCCGAACACCGGCCATGCGCATTTTCTCGACGGCCTCGTCGATCGGCACGTATCGGTTAACGGTCACCGGTTTCACGAAATTGAAGTCGGTCATGACATCGAACGCAGCGCTTTCCAGCTTGACGCGGTCAGGCGGCTGCGGCGGATGCTGGAAGGTCGTCTTGGGCTTGATCGATACGACCGACAAGGGCTCGAAATTCTGGCTCATGGGTACCTCCTACTCCGGTGATGCGACCCGCGGCGACCCCGAGCGAGGCCGCCGGTTTTCCCTGATTTTTTTCAAGTGTAGACGACAGTTCTGTCTAACGTCCCGGATTGGTCGCGGATTGAACCCCAGGCCGCGTGCCGAGAATTACTTCGTTACCCGGCTCGGGCCGCGTCGGTACGTTGAGTGCCAGCGCCAGGGAGACGGCGGCCATCGCTGCCCCGGAGAGGAATACGGCGGGCGGGGAAACCAGCCACAAGATACCAAAGCAAGCCGGAATAACGACCGCTGCAATGTGATTGATGGTGAATCCGACACCCGCCGTCGAGGCAATGTCGGCCGGGTCGGCGATCTTCTGAAAATAGGTCTTGATGGCAATCGCCAAGGCAAAGAACAGATGGTCGACGACATACAGGACAGCGGCGATGACGGCATTTTCTACGAACGCGTAGGCGGAAAAGACACCGATCAACCCGGCGTACTCGAATATCAAAGCCCTGCGTTCGCCCCAACGCGCAATGAGGCGGCCGATCTTTGGCGCGAAATAGATGTTCGCGGTGGCGTTGAGCAAGAACAACAAGCTGATGTCGGCAACTTCATAGCCGAATTTTTCGACCATCAGAAAGCCGGCGAAGACGACGAATATCTGCCGCCGCGCGCCGGACATGAACGTCAACAGATAATAGAGCCAGTACCGTGCCCGGAGTACCATGTGCTTGTGCTGCGGCACTTTTTCCGGGTAGTGCGGGAATGCGATCCAGCTGAATATCGCGGCGCCCGCCGTGACGCCGCCGCCGATCAGATAGACCCAGTGGAAGTCCAGGTGCAACAGGTCGAAGACCAACCACAACATTGCAAACGTGGCGACAGCCGCCAAGGAACCCACCGCAATCATTCGGCCCAGCGTCTCCGCGGCCGTTTCCCGCGGTAGCCACTGAAGCGAGAGTGAGGTTTTCACCGTTTCGAAGTAGTGAAACCCAACCGACATCAGCACGGTGGTGCAATAGAGGCCGATCACAGTCGGAAAGTACCCGGTAAGCGCCGTACCCAGACCCAATAAGATGAGCGAGAGGTACGCGAGAACCTGTTCGCGCATTACGAGCAGCAGGAAGACGACGGCGAACGCCAAAAAACCCGGCACCTCCCGAAGGCTCTGCAAAATACCCATCTCCGCGCCCGTGAACGCGGCGCGTTCGATAGCGAAGTTATTCAGCAGCGCTTGCCAGGTGGCAAAACTTACGGGCTCGGCGGCGGCGATCAGAAGCAACAGCGTTTCCGGGCGGCGCCAACCCGCGCCCTGTGGACGTCGCGCCTCCATTCGGACGGGGCGCTACACGATCGCGATCAGTAAGATCACGAACAGCACCACGATACCGAGCGGTAGCAACACGCCTGCCCAGTCCTTCGGCGCATTCTTGCTTTGTTCGAATGCCGCCCGAATGCCTGGTCTGAACAGAAAGACCACTAACAGCGCGACGGCACCTGCCGCGAGCAATTCCCAGGTCGGGACCTGTTCCACTTCCGTAAACCTCGATGCGCCTTGGGACTGCGAGCGTAGCAGATTTTTGTTGTAAGGAATTGCGCCGAGCTCCGGTCCATTAAGGGACACGGCGCCGTGTTTCCCTAGTCTTGCAAAAACTGGAGCATTCCCAATGACAGATCGTAGAACTGTGCTGCACTCCCTGGTCGCCAGCGTCATGACATTGACCTTGGCGGGCGCCTCCCAGATGGCGATCGCGGGTAAACCCGGATTCGAAAAGTGCGCGGGCATCGTGAAAGCCGGCCAGAACGATTGCGGTACCAGCACCCATTCCTGTGCCGGACAAGCCAGCGCCACGGCGGATCCGGAAGAGTGGGTGTACGTGCCCGAGGGCACCTGCGAGAAGATTGTAGGCGGTGTACTGAAAGAGGCCGCCCCGAAAGGCTAGCCCGGATACTTCAT
>JBFGYN010000220.1:0-6880 GCA_041587415.1 Candidatus Competibacterales bacterium
GGCCTAGACAGCCTCAATGTCTCGCTCCCAGGTGGAGAAGCCGTACCTTTGGCGAGCGTGGTGGAGTTGGAGGCGCGACGCGGCTTCGAGGCGCTGCGCCACTTCGACGGTAGGCTCTCGGCGCGGGTTTCCGCCGACGTGGACGCAACCGTTACCAAGCCCGACGAGATACTCAGGTCCCTCGAGCAACGGGCGTTGCCCGCGCTGGCCGTACGTTACGGGATTCAGTACAACTACGAGGGGCGCAGCGCGGATCAGCGCGAGACCCTGGCCGACATGCGTCGCGGTGCGGTCTTCGCCCTGGCCCTCATTTACCTCATTCTGGCCTGGGTCTTTTCGTCATACGGCAAACCAATCGTGGTCATGCTGGCGATTCCGTTCGGACTGGTCGGCGCAGTCACCGGGCATTGGGTGATGGGGATCGACCTGACGATTCTCTCGCTGTTCGGATTGTTTGGTTTGTCTGGCATCGTCATCAACGACTCGATTGTTCTCGTCACGTTCTACCGGCACTCGAGGGAACGCGGCGTCGCTGTCCGGGAGGCCATCGTCGAGGCGGCGTGCCAGCGCTTGCGGGCCGTACTGCTGACCTCACTGACCACCATCGCGGGATTGACTCCACTGCTGTTCGAGACCTCCCTTCAGGCTCAGTTTCTGATCCCGATGGTGGTCTCCATCTCTTTCGGTTTGGGCTTCGCGACGCTGCTGATTCTGTTTTTCGTGCCAGCCGCGCTTTCCGTCTACGAGTCCGTGGTCGGTGGCCTGCGTACCGAGCCACGAAAGGCCTCGGTTTAGCCCGCTTCGACTCTACCCGGGCTTCCCCTGCGCCGCGCCGCCGAAATGTCTCTCCAGCTCAGGACTCGACGGCGTGCCCGGCAATTGCAGCAAGCCCATGTCGATTCGCCGAGAATTCGGTACCTTTCGCTGCGCGCTGCCGTTCGACCGGAATCGGTCGGCCACATGAAATTCGTTCCTGCACGAGCCGGGAGGGCACCGCCGAAATCCTGGTGATCTGCCGACCCCATCTATACTTCAAGGCATCGAGATCCGGGAGTGGATCGTCCGAAGGCGTGGAGTATCGATGATCAATGGAGTGCTGTGTGACCTCAGCGGCGTGTTGTACGTCGGCGACCAGCCGGTCGCCGAGGCACGCGAAGCTGTGATCAGCCTGGCGGCCGCCGGCCTGCCCATTCGCTTCATGACCAACACGACACGGAAAAGCAAGCGTGAGATCTTGTCGAAGCTCGCGGGAATGGGTCTGGACGTCGCGGACGAAGACCTGTTCACACCCGCGGTGGCGGCCCGTACACACGTGAAAGAACAGGGCCTCGTTCCGCATCTTCTCATCCACCCGAATCTGGAGTCCGAACTCGGGGATCTTGCAGGTTCCAACCCGGATGCCGTGCTCTTGGGCGACGCAGGACCCGCCTTCAGCTACGCAAACCTCAATCACGCATTTCGAATTCTGATCGGTGGGGCACCGTTGCTTGCCATGGGCATGAATCGCTATTTTCGCGAAAATGGCGGCCTGAGTCTGGACATGGGCCCCTTCGTCCGAGCCCTCGAATACGCCGCGGACGTCCAGGCGATCGTACTCGGAAAACCGGCGCCGACGTTCTATCGTGCCGCCGTGGAGAGTTTGGGGCTCGAGCCCCACGAGGTGGCCATGGTCGGCGACGACTATGAGGCTGACGTGGATGGAGCGCTTGCGGCCGGACTTCAGGCCATCCTGGTCCGCACCGGAAAGTATCGTCCGGGAGACGAAGGCCGAATCCGACACCACGGGGCAACCGTGTGCGATAACATTGGCGCGGCGGCGGACCTCATACTCTGAGATTCTCACGCTTTGCTCACGATAGTGGAACGGGCTGGACGCTGTTTGGATTCCATGAACATGAAAAAGGGCCGCGCATACCATGATCGACCGAAGACGACTCCGGCGACAATGAGGCGCCCGGCGAATGGGGCCGAAATGGCTACGATGGCCGATTTGGTCGAGAGCCGAATTCAAGAGGCGATTCGTGACGGCGCGTTCGAGCACCTGAGCGGCGCAGGAAGGCCGCTTCGTCTGGACGACGATTCTGCCGTCCCGCCGGCGTTGCGTATGGCCTTCCGGATCCTAAAAAATGCGGGTTACGTACCTCAGGAAGTACCCCTGTTGCGGGAAATTGCCGAACTCGAAGCCCTGCTCGAAGATCCGGACGAGTTGGCACGACGCTCACGCGCCAGAGCGCGCCTGGATCTCTTGCGCGCCCGGCTCGATGCGGCGAGAGCTGAGCGCCCCGCATGGCTTTCCGACAAGGTCTATCAGCGAAAGTTGATGGCGAGGTTCGATCGGGATTGATAGCTCTGCGGGCGCGATGCGATGTCGACATGGAATATCCAGACGCGCGAGATGCACTGCGCGCCAGATGACAGCGAAAATTCCTGGGGCGACCCTGAAAATCGTTGCTGACGCCGGCCACGTCAGCAACCTGGAACAACCAGGGCACACCGCTTTTGCAGCACTTCCTGCGCGAATGCGGGGTTGGGCCATACCAAGCTTCGGGACACGCGCGTGAACGGCTTCGATTCGCAGGGCTTCGAGATCTCCGAACACTCTTTCGGCTGCGAAAAAGGTTCGTTTAACCGGGGTTTTGCATCGTAATCCGGGATATTCGCGCAGAGTTGCCCATCCCCATCGGAGGACGACGATCCATGACGACGGCTCACACGACCCCCTATGACCACGGATTGGACGCGAACCCGGCCAACCACGTGCCGCTTTCCCCCCTCAGCTTCATCGAGCGTGCCGCATTCGTCTATCCGAATCGCACGGCCACGGTGCAGGGATCCCTCCGGCGAACTTGGGCCGAAACCTATGCGCGGTGCCGTTGCCTGGCATCCGCGCTGCGCAAGCGGGGAGTCGGCACGGGCGATACAGTCGCCGTGATGCTGCCGAACACAACCGAAATGTTCGAGTGCCACTTCGGGGTACCCATGGCTGGGGCGGTGCTCAATACCTTGAATACACGAGTGGACGCGGAGCTGATCGCATTTACCCTGGAGCACGGCGAGGCCAAGGTCCTGATCACCGACCGGGAATTTTCGGAAACAATCGGCAAGGCCCTGAAGCTCGTTGCGAGACGGCCTCTGGTCGTCGACGTCGACGACCCGCAGTTCGACGGCGGTGAGCTGCTGGGGGCGTTGCGCTACGAGGCGCTGCTCGAGGAGGGGGACCCCGCTTTTGCCTGGGAGCATCCATCGGACGAATGGCAGGCGATTTCGCTCAATTACACTTCCGGCACCACGGGCAACCCCAAGGGCGTCGTCTACCATCACCGCGGCGCC
Organism: Candidatus Competibacterales bacterium; assembly: GCA_041587415.1. Classification (GTDB taxonomy): domain Bacteria; phylum Pseudomonadota; class Gammaproteobacteria; order Competibacterales; family JAHEDQ01; genus JBFGYN01. The sequence continues at coordinate 3,331 of JBFGYN010000220.1, forward strand.
TACCTCAACGCCATCAGCAATATCCTGTGCTGGGGCATGGGGCAGCACCCGGTGTATCTCTGGACGCTGCCGATGTTCCACTGCAACGGCTGGTGTTTCCCCTGGACAATTGCTGCGACCGCCGGCGTCAGCGTGTCTCTGCGGCACGTGCGCGCCGATACAATCTTCGACTCGATACGGCGGGAGCAGGTCACGAACTTCTGCGGCGCCCCCATCGTTCTCAACATGCTCAACAATGCACCGGCCGAGCTCAAGCAGGGCATCGAGCACCAAGTCAAGGTCATGACCGCGGCCGCTGCGCCGCCCGCTGCCGTGATCGAGGGCATGGAGCGCTTGGGCTTCCAGGTCACCCATGTCTACGGCCTGACCGAAACCTATGGCCCGTGTGTGGTCTGTGCCTGGCACGACGAGTGGGACTCGCGTTCCATCGCGGAGCGGGCGGCGCTCAAGTCACGTCAGGGCGTGGCAGCCCCGATGCTGGAGGGTCTGATGGTGGCGGACTCGGAGACACTGCAACCCGTTCCGCGGGACGGCGCGACCGTGGGCGAGATCTTCATGCGCGGCAATATCGTCATGAAGGGCTATCTCAAGAATTCGAACGCCACGGAGGAGGCGTTCGCCGGCGGTTGGCTCCACTCCGGAGATCTTGCCGTTTGGCACGAGGACGGTTACATCGACATCAAGGACCGGTCCAAGGACATCATCATCTCGGGCGGCGAAAACATATCCAGCATCGAGGTGGAGGACATCCTCTATCGCCATCCGGCTGTGTTGGAGGCAGCGGTGGTGGCCTGCCCCGACGAGAGGTGGGGCGAAACCCCCTGTGCGTTCGTCACCCTGAAGGAAGGTGGCAGCGTTACCGAAGCCGAGCTCATCGATTTCTGTCGCAGCAAGATGGCTCGGTTCAAAGTGCCGAAGACGGTGGTCTTCGGCCCGTTGCCCAAGACATCGACCGGCAAGATTCAGAAGTTCGTTCTGCGCGAGAAGGTCAAGAGCCTTTGAGCTCCGTGCGGCGACCCCCTGCACGCCTACGCGGGCCTCGGAATCGTCGGTGCGCCGATCACGGTGCCGGACGAGACGGCGAGCACCCTCGTCGGGCATGGATGGGCTCTTCGACGCGGCGTTCGGGCAAGACCGGCGAGCCGCTGGCGTCGAGTTGGCGGTCTAACAGATTGGCCCGGTCCGGTGGACACGGCCGTCGGATCACTCGTCCCCCACGACCAGACGCAGGCGCGGCAACGCCACTTCGGGCGGGTGGGGTTCGATCTCGATTCGTCCCCGGTCTACCGCGATGAGCACGGACTCGAAGCGGTTCGGAATCTCGACACTCAGACGGCCGTCCAATTGCGTGAAGAAGCCCCGAGTGTCCAGGGCGATTCTCAAAGTAGCGTCGTCCGGCCTCGGGTCTCGTGCGAGCGGCTTCAGGCTCGTGAGGGGCATGCCGTCGCCGTCGATGCTGCCGTGGATGTACAAGTCCTCCCAGCTTCCGTCGACGAAGCGAACGCTGAGATTCATCCACTCTGCACGCAGTTCGAGCCTGCGCGGTTGCACCGGCCACTCGGCGCTGATTGGGCGAAATTCGACCGTTGCCGACACGGGGCTTCGCACCCACGCGAAGCCAGCGAGACCGAGCGCGAGGGCAACGTAAGCAGACACCAGCAGGCGCCGGTTTCCCGCTGATTTGGGCCATTCGATTCGCTCCAGTTCGCTGCGCCGGGGCACCCGCAGGATCACGTAGTAGCTGAACCAAGCAGCGAAGAACACTACGAAGCCGGACCACAGTACGTCGGAGAGATAGTGGCCGCCAGCCGCCATGCGGGCGGCGCCCACCAGGAGGCCGGCAAGGCTCGCGGCCAAGAGCGATAACCAGGCCAGCCGCCTGTGGCGGCGCTTGAAGATGAACCAGAATGCCAGGAGCGAGAAACCAACGGAGCAGTGACCACAGGTGAATGATCGCCCTTCCTGACCGAAGCGGGGTTGCAGCGGCAGCGCGTAGCGCATGTCGCCACCGAACTCGACGGTCTGTCGTGGTCGCGGCCGCCCCCAATTGTCTTTGAAAACCAGATTGACCAACAGGGCGGGCCCAAGCAGAAGCGTCAACAGGAGAGTCGCCGCATTCAAGCGCTGACGGACCATGCCGGCTCGGAGTGTGGCGACTGCCAACACCGCAAGCGCGATCACGCCCGTCAAGGCGGCTGCTGGCGGCACGAAGCGGTAGATCAAGTCCCAAAGCCGAAATCGCTCGTATGGCCATGGGCCGGCGGGATCGTCTTTGCCGTAGAACAGGGACGCCACCGTAAGATCCAGGTGGGTAAGCCAAAATAGAGAGGTGACTGCCGCCGCAAGCCCAACGAGAATCGACATCTCGATCAGCGCGCCGGTGGCCAGCCGCGACCGCAGCGTAGCGCGAGCCGATTCAACCACTGCCATCGTACCCCCGAAAATCGGTCAGCAAGAAAACCTGCGCACTGAGACGCCAATCGTCGTGGACCCGTACCTCGACCTCTCGCAACAGCTCGACGCCGCCGAACGCCCGACGCACGTCGTCGATGTCGTCGCGTTCGGTAACGTATACGAAGTGGTCCCCGGCAGCACTGTCCAGTGACGCCACCAGGTCGTAATGGGAGCGCAGCGCACCGCTTGGATTCCACGATACCAGGTCCAGCGGGTGCGGTTTCACGTAGTAGGCGAGCTCGGACAGCAATTCCCGCTCCTCGGCCATGAGTCGTGCGCCCGGGTGACTCGCCAGAATGCCTGCGATCTCCTGGCCGAATCGATCCCAACCCCGGTAGCGCTTCAACGGATCGGTGCTCCGGCTGAGTTCGACGCCGAACAGCGTCGCCCAGGTATCGAAGTGGTAGAGGGCGACGGCTGCAGCCACGTTGCACGAGATTGCCGCGGCCGCGACCAGAGCCCGTGCCTTGGGTCGCCGGACCTGGTCCGTTACGTAGCGCGCGACCAGCACGGTCGCTGCGACGTAGGTGGGAGCGGCCCAGTTCGCGTTCGCCCGTCCGAGCAGAGCCTGCAAGGAAATGATCACCAGGAAGGGCAGGCTCGAGCAGATCAGAAAAAGTGACCGGCTATCCGATGCCCACCGCCTGCCGGATCCGAGAACGACCAGAAACAAGGCGAACAGTACGGGGCCGAAAACGGCGAACTGGCCGCCGAGAAACTCGCCCAGTTCGTCCCAGTTGAGCGAGCCGCTGTCGAGATTGGCAATGTGCGCCGTGTGCCGAATCGTCGGAAAGTCGTGCGCGATGTTCCACAGCACGTTCGGCAGAAAAATGAGCCCGGCAACCCCGGCGGCAACGTAGATTCGCGGATTCCAGAGTTGGCGCCGCTGCGACGGATCGAGCGCGAAATAGAGCACTGCGCACACGCCGAACACACCCATGGTGTATTTGGTCTCGAGGCCCAAACCCGAAGCGATGCCCACCAGCAGCCAGTCGCGCCACCGGTCCGTTTCGATCGCCCGCTGCAGGCCAAGAACCGCGAGCGCCCAGAATAGGAACAACAAAACGTCGGTCGAGATGATGAGCGACGAAAGAGA
>JBFGYN010000221.1:0-6878 GCA_041587415.1 Candidatus Competibacterales bacterium
GCGGCTGCGAATTCCGCCAGCATCCGGGGTCCCTGATGAAGTATCCGGGCTACATGGCAAACGGAAACGAGGTCACGGTAGGCCGAATCCGGCGCGAACTGAGCCTGCCAATCCGTCCAGTCGCGCCACCAATGCTCCGGATCCTCGAGGTGAATCCGAGCCGTTTTCGATTGGTTCGGGGTCGACAGGTCGTCCAGCTCCTCGGAAAATCTGGGTGCGGCAAGCGGTAGAACCGACTCGGGAATCAGGAGCCGGCTTTCAATTTCGGGCCAGGTTCCGTCGCCGAACAGGATGGCGCAATCCATCTTCTCGAAAGGAACGTGCGCATTGGTCGAATAACCGGTGCGTGGCATCTGATGGTTTACCGAGAACCCCTGCTGGTCCAGCCAGACACACCTGACGCGCCGGGCCGGCAAGCGGACACTGTACCAACGATTACTTCAATGAAAACATATAACAACGCACTGTTCTAAAGTGTTTTCAATATCAGTAGAATCGAAAAATTCGAGTGTATCGCCGCTCTGGGATTCGGGCACCGCAGGTAGGCGCGATGCACACACACCTCAGAACAGCTTTGGCGTGTGCCGGGACGGTGGGTCGCGTTCCTTGCCGTGGCGCTGGGCGGTTGATCAGCTCGACTCGGGATCAACGTGGAGATCACCGGGCGCGTTCCCGCCTCAAGCGGCCCGGGCCTGCTTGCTCCGTTGCTGCCTGCCACTCTGGGGGGATTGACGTGCCCCCTGGCTGGACGAAATCCGCACCGCGGGATCTTCCGCCGGACCCCGCACGGCACTTGGCCTGGTCGAAATTTGGGCGCTGATGGCGTTGACCATCCCGGTAGAGGCCGTCAGAGTCGTCGACAGCGAATATTGGATGGCCCCTGAAACCACCGTCGCGCAGACTACGCAACATCGCGTTCGCGCCATCGGCCGGCTTTGGATCTTACCGGCCGCAGCGCCGAGATCTGCCAGATTTCCTGGGCGGGGCCGTAATGGAGCGGCCCAACTCGTTGCCATCCACCAAGTCCACCCAGGATGAAGAGAGCGAAAAGGACAGCCAAGGGGAAATCGATGTCGACAGCTCCCGGACTTTCCGTTACCCGCCGGATCCGGCGGACACCCTATTCACCCCGTGTGGAAGCGCAAGGCGTCAGGAGCTACACGGTTTACAATCACACACTCTTGCCGACCTGCTTTCGGTCTGTCGTAGAGGACTACCGGCACCTGAAGCGACATGTCCAGCTCTGGGACGTCAGCTGTGAACGCCAGGTGGAGATTCACGGACCGGATGCGAACAGGCTGGTGCAACTCGTTACGCCGCGCAATCTTTCTCGAGCCGTGATCGGCCAGTGCCTGTATGCACCCTTGGTCGACGAGTGCGGCGGTATGGTGAACGATCCGGTTATCCTGAAGTTGGCGGAGGACCGCTTCTGGCTGTCCATCGCCGACTCGGACGTGCTGCTCTGGGCCAAGGGTCTGGCATTGGGTCTCGGTTTGAACGTCGTCGTTGACGAGCCGGACGTGTTCCCGCTGGCAGTTCAAGGCCCGAAGGCAGAAGACTTGATGGCAAGGGTGTTCGGGGAAGCAGTGCGCCAGATTGGTTTCTTCAGGTCCAAGTCACTGCTGTTTCGCGACCATCCGCTGGTCGTGACACGCTCGGGCTGGAGCAAGCAGGGCGGTTTCGAGATCTATCTCGACGATCCGTCACTCGGGCTCGAGCTTTGGGACGCACTGTGGTCGGCGGGTCAGTCCTTCGAGGTTCGGGCCGGCTGCCCCAATTTGATTGAGCGAATTGAAGGTGGACTGCTGTCATACGGTAGCGACATGACGCGTGAAAACAACCCCCTCGAGTGTGGATTGGACCGCTACTGTGCGTTAGACGCACCGATCCAATTCATTGGTCAGGACGCGTTACGACAAATTTCGCGGAACGGCGTTCAGCGTCTGATTCGCGGGCTGTGGATCGCTGGAGACCCTTTGCCCGCCTGTGTCGACACCTGGCCGGTGCATATCGGGGACGTCCGCGTGGGCTGTGTCACCTCGGCGATTCACTCCCCCGATTTCACCAAAAACATCGGTTTGGCCATGATCGATCGCAATTACTGGGAGCGCGGCCGGAATGTGATGGTGAAAACGCCTCACGGGGAGCGAACGGCAACGGTAACGGACCTACCTTTTGCGGCAGCGGTCGCCTGACAGAACGATGGCGACGCCATCGGCGGCGCGATGGAACCTGGCCTGGAGCAGCGTTTCGCCACTGGTCCGTCTCGGTATTGGGCAGGGGCACATGGTATCGGTTGTCGCTGCAAACACGCCGGAGTTGTTTGAAGCGCCTTTCGGCAACCCTATGCTTGGGGCCTTTCTCAATGGAGCCCTGATCGAACCGCACGGTCGCGCCGGAGTTTTCGCACTCGCGAGGCAGGGCGCGACGAGTGCGGTTGGCTCATTACCAACGAGCGATGAGCAACATCGTCTCCCCTCGGGCGCGCAAAAATAGTTGGGGGTCTGTCCACCCCTGGAGGCGGGCGCCCGGTGAGCGATTTGGGCCAGCATCTGCGCCCTCAGGATCGAAACGCCGACCGCGCGAATAGATCAAAGTTTCTTTGACCACCCTTGACACACGCCCGCACCCGCACACTTTCGCCTATATTCTTGAACACAGAGATGCGCAAGTTCAATGGCCGGCAGTCAGTTCTCATTTGCGATGAATGACGCCTCGACAAGGGTAGGTTGGCAAGAACACCTCGTTGCGAACGGGTGGCAGGTGGTCGAGGTCTCAGCAATTGAGCTTCGTGGATCGCGAACTCGTGAGGTTCCATGCCAGGATTGTGGATAACGACGAAGCCAGGACGCGGGTGGCCACGGTCTGGCAAATCAAGCGCGCCGCGGCGGCAGCGCAAGCAACGGGTAATGCGGGCCTCACTCGCAGCGCTCGGAATGACTGCAAACGGTCGATTTCAGGGTTGATGGTGGTAATAGAACCGTTGACTTCAGTGGCTCGCCCGGACGAACTTGGCTCTGCCATTTCGACACGTTCGAGTCACTTGCTTGGATGCAACGCTTCGGAGGCGGAGGAATGTTTGCCAACAACATTCGCTGCGCCCCGATTATTCCGACAATACGCAAAGAGGCGAAGGAGCAAAACATGCACAGGGCACCGATGAATCGTCTCGTACCCGCGGCACTGGCGACGATGGGCTTACTGCTGAGCCCAGCTGCTTTCGCGGACGAGACCTGCATGTCCCCCTACATGGCAAAGATCGTTGGTCAGGAGGATTTCGTCTACGTGTGGACCTTGGGAGAGGTTGGAATCGGTGACGAGCAGGACAAGCTCGTAACGATCGACGTCAATCCCAAGTCGTCGAACTACGGCAAGATCGTCCACACTTTGTCCGTTGGCGGGCGCAACGAGGCGCACCACTCCGGACTCACCGACGACCGACGCTACCTCTGGGCCGGCGGCCTGGATACCAGCAAAGTATTCATTTTCGACGTGCACACCGATCCGGCCAAGCCGACCCTGCACAAGACCATTGACGACTTTGTCGCCGCCAGCGGCGGCGTAGTTGGCCCTCACACCACCTATGCTTTGCCGGGGCGCATGATGATCACGGGCTTGTCCAATAACAAGGACCATGGTGGACGGACTGGGCTCGTCGAGTACACCAACGGTGGCACGTACGTGGCGACACACTGGATGCCGACGGACGGCAACCTCCAAGGTGCGCTCAAGAGCGGGAATTTCGCCGACGGATACGGCTACGACATACGCGCGCTACCGCGTCGCAACGTGCTGGTCACGTCGTCGTTCACCGGGTGGAACAACTACATGATGGACCTGGGCAAGATGATGTCCGATGCGGAAGCGATGAAACGATTCGGTAACACGGTCGTGGTCTGGAATCTGCACACGCGCAAACCAAAGAAGGTGTTGGACGTACCGGGCGCGCCGCTGGAACTGCGATGTGCCTGGGGGCCACGGAACAACTACTGCTTCACGACAACCGCGCTGACGTCCAAGATTTGGCTCATCTATGAGGACGAGAACCTCGAGTGGCAAGCCAAACCGGTGGCCGATGTCGGCGATGCCAGCAAGATTCCCCTGCCGGTGGACATCTCCATTGCCGCGGATGATTCACTGCTTTGGGTCGATACCTGGAACGACGGCATGACTCGCGTATTCGACGTGAGTGATCCCCACGCGCCGAAGGAGATCTACACCCAAAAGATCGGTGATCAGGTCAACATGCTGTCGCAAAGCTGGGACGGGAAGCGCATTTATTTTACTTCCTCGCTGCTCGGCAATTGGGACAAGAAGAGCGGCACCCCCGGTAATCTCCAGTACTTCAAGGCGTACACCTGGAACGGCACCGAGCTTACGCCCCAATTCAGCCTCGACTTCCACGAGGAGAAACTCGGGCGGCCGCACCAGATGCGCTTCGGCGCCTACTCGCTGTATTCTGCGCAGTCCCCGGCAACCCGGCTTGCCGACCTGATGCAATAGCGCAGCAGTCGGCCCGGGCCCCGTGCCCGGGCCGGCGGGTCGAGGACATGTATTCTTCGGGCAAGATACTCGGCGCACTTGGGGTTCTGGCGGTCTTCGCCGGCCAGTGGTGTGCGGCGGCGGGCGCGCAGACAGAAAGCGAAGAGACTGGTACGCAGCAGGTACTGGCGCCCGGCTGGCGACCGCTGCAATACCCGGCGCCCGAACCCGGCAGCTATGCGCTTCCGGTAATCGGCAAAGCCCGTGATTCGATAGTGCTGGACGCGAACGGCGACAGGCGGAGTCTGCACGACGTGTTCGGCGATCGCATCACCTTGCTCAGCTTCATCTACAGCACCTGCAACGACATCAACGGCTGCCCGCTCGCAACCGCTGTTCTGCATCAGGTCGAGCGGCGCATGCGCAACGACCCCGTGCTGCGGGACAACCTACGCCTGGTCAGTTTGAGTTTCGATCCGATCAACGATACGCCGGAAGTCATGAAGCGCTACGCGTCCGCCAGCAGCGAATCCGACTGGGTGTTTCTCACCACTGCCTCGCAAGCGCAGCTAACGCCCATCCTTGACGCCTACGACCAGGTCGTGCAGGCCGATTACGACAGCGCGGGGAATAGGCTCGGCACCTTTTCCCATCTTCTGCGCGTGTTTCTGATCGATCGGCAACAACGCATCCGGAACATATACAGCGTTAGCTTTCTGCACGCCGATACCCTGGTCAGTGACGTGAAGACCGTACTGAGGGACGAGCGGCCACCCTCCGCCGCTCCTCCTCAACGGGTGTCGGCACGTTACACCGCCGGCGACGACAAGAAGGGCTATCTGCAGTCGGACTATCGGACCAATTCGGCCAGCCTGACGGAACGCCGCGGGCGCGCGGCTGACTTACTCGCCATCGCGCGCAACCCGCCCCTCGGACTGCCGGCAGTGCCCGTACCGCCCGACAATCCGTTGACCGAGGAGAAAATCGAGCTTGGCCGCAAACTGTTCTTCGATCGCCGCCTGTCCTTGAACAACACTTTTTCATGCGCCATGTGTCACGTGCCGGAACAAGGTTTCGCGCACAACGAATTGGCCACCGCAGTGGGCATAGAAGGTCGCACGGTGAAGCGCAATACGCCGACCCTGTTCAATGTCGCCTATGCCGAGCGGTTGTTTCACGATGCCCGCGAGTTCTCGCTGGAGCAGCAGATCTGGGGGCCACTGTTAGCCCCGAACGAAATGGGCAACCCATCGGTCGGCACCGTAGTAGAAAAACTCTCGACCCTGCCGGACTACGCCGGCCGATTCGAGGCGGTGTTCGGGCGTGGCCCCGGGATGGAAGTCCTGGGTCAGGCGTTGGCAGCCTATGAACGCACCCTGCTCGCCGCCGATTCCCCGTTCGACCGCTGGCGTTACGGGGGCGATGAGAGCGCTCTCGGCGAAGACGCCAAACGGGGCTACGTACTATTCAGCGGCCGTGCCGGCTGCTCGGCCTGCCACCTGGTCGGAGATCGATGGGCACTGTTCACGGACCAGCAACTGCATAACACCGGCATCGGGTATCGCGAGTCCATGAGTCCGGAGCCGCAGGCACGCAGAATCGTCGTTGCACCCGGCGTCTTCCTGGACATCGACACCTCGGTGGTGGCGGCTGCCGCCGAGCCCAGACCAAATGATCTGGGCCGCTACGAAGTCACACAGGATCCCGCCGATCGATGGCGCTACAAGACACCGACTCTGCGCAACATCAGTTTGACGGCTCCCTATATGCACAACGGTTCGATTGCGAGCCTGGTCGACGTCGTGAATTTCTACGATCGCGGTGGTTTCCGCAGCGAGTTATCCAGTCCGCTGTTGCGGCCGTTGAACCTCAATGACAGGGAGAAGCGAGATCTGGTGGCCTTTCTCGAGTCCCTGACCGGTTCCAACACGCATGTACTCATTGCCGATGCCTTTGCCGCGCCAGTGGGCGACGTCGCCGTGCCGCGTGTGCCCCATGATGAGCGTCCCTAGACCCGAACGTTGCACCAGGACACTCTAATTTGGGCAATTGGGTCAAGGAAAACAGTGATTCGTGCGTATATGAGCAATTGGCACTCTGTCACCGGGGCCGCAATCCGGTTTTTCGCGGGTTCTGCCAATCCATCTCGCGCGATCCCGCGGCAAGTCTTTGTCTCGAATCGATTTTTGCACGATCACACAAGCTGATTCGGCCCGTCCTCCGCGAAAATTCCGGGTCCCGGTGAAACGTCCGGGTCAGAGCGATGCGGGCTAACCCGGATATTTCACCAGGGCGGCCTTCGGCTAGCTCGCAGGTGGTTGATCGGTAGAAGTTTATGTCCAGTTTGGCGGCTCAGTTCTGGCGTACAAAGTGTACCGCCGCCAAAGGCCTACCCC
>JBFGYN010000222.1:0-6863 GCA_041587415.1 Candidatus Competibacterales bacterium
CAAAACATGATGTCTAGCAACCGCTGCCGCATGTCGTCGAGCGCCCTGGCGTCCCCAGCGGTCCGAGCGGATGTTGAAGAGTGCGATGAGCGCGGGCGTGTCGTTGGCCGCGAAGTCACGCAGGAGCGCCATGAATTTGCTGCTTCCAAGCTGCCGTCGGCGATGTTGAGACCACGCAGAATGCCGGTCCCGACGCCGATGGGACCCTCGCAATCAACGAAGATGCCGGCGTCTTCGGCTTCGAGGGGGAGCAGTCACGGTGTGGCGCGCCCGGGATCCTGCTCGGGCGGCCAGGCGGAGTGCTTCGGATCGAGGCCGAACTGGGGCAGGTCCTCCCCGCTGAAGGGGGCGACCGCATGCCATAGCCTGGTGCGCTGCGGCGCCGAACTGGTGGTGTCGCTCACCAACACGCTGCGCGAGCACCTCCCCGAAAGCTGTCCGTCCCGAAAATCGATGCTGCCGTCCGAAGACTGACATGGTGAAGTCCGGTGACTACCCGGAACTCGAAAACGCTACAGAGTTCCGCCGCTCGAATGGGACGGCCAAAATGCCCATCCGGCGGAACACGGCTGGGACCGCGCCAGCGATATACCCGACCAGCGTGCACCCGAAAACGCATTGGCGAGTCGCCCGGACCGGAAGTCCGATCGGTGTCGAAGCCGATCACGATTTCTTGTCAAGTTGCAGTGACTCAGTATATGTGCTAGAGGACATAAACAATGAGTTCTGAAACATGTTCTTGAGCGCTTACCGTCGCGATTGCGAGCGGTTCAATTCGCAGAGTGAGCCATCGTGGTCCCGCTCCTTGCGGCGTACAATCAGCGAATAGGCGAGGGAACGCCACGTGGCCGACCCAATCAGTTTCCATCCGGGTTTCTGGAGCGATGTCCGGCGTTGCGAAGCATCGTACGGCAAGGGTTGGCTGCCAAGTTTTCTGATTGATCTTAGAGACGTCTTGCTGATGGGTATCGAGAGGCACGCACCGAAGGATCGCGGCTACGGGGGCCCTGGGGCAGTTTACGTCTGGCGCTGGAGCGACGGAGCCGGTGTGCCGCTGATCGAGGTCAGGGTCAAGGTCGATCCCGCCCCGAAGCGCCTTTGGCGGGTTCTCGGAGCCTACGAGGCAGGGTTGGATGTTTCCGGCGTCGGCGGGGACACGTTCTTTGCCGCACGCCTCCCATGAGGTCTGGGTAAGACCCAGTTTGAGGAGCCTGAAATGGCAGATCGATTCAAAGCATCGCCGGCGGAGCTTGGCCGAGTGGGCGAGGTCTTTGACGCCGAAGTGAACAAACAGTTCGCGGACGATCCGGAGCTGCTCGAGCAGTATCACTGGCTGGAGTGGTTCGCGGACCTGCGCAGCGCGCTGCCGCGGGTGCGGAAGAGCGCGAACCTTTCCCAGACCGAGCTTGCCAAGCGCACCGGCACGGACCAGGGCGAGATCTCCCGGCTCGAGAATAGCGCGCGCGAGGGCGTCAGCCTGGGCCGGCTTCGCCGATTCGTCGAGGCCTGCGGCGGGCGCATTGCAGTGACGATCTGGGACGCCGAGGGCAAAGTGGTGCTGGATCAGGCCGACCGGATGGTGGATCGCTTCGAGCTGACGCCGGAGGCGCGCGATGAGGCCCGGGGGCTCGATCGTCTGGCCGAGCTCATGAGCGACAGCGACGAGTTCTTAAAGCGGGTAGCGCGCGAGATGGCGAAGCTTGCTGAGCACTGAGCACCGCGTCCCGCAGCCCGGGCCGAGCGTGTCCCCAAGCCGCACTGGTGGACCATCGAGCTTTCCAGCAAGTGAGACAGGCGGGGTTGGAACGCCGGTCCAGCACAGCAATAAAGACTTCGCTCCAGTCCCTGATCTCGACTGAAACGGGAATCGAGATGACACGAGCGATGAGCGGCGTGACGTTCTTGAGGTGGCCTAACGGAGTTATCCGTTAGGCGGGGGAGTGGCCAGGTCGATGACAGCACGTGCATACACCTCCGGCGCCGGATCCAGGCCAGCGCCCCCGCCTTTCTTTGCTCTCACACCAAAGAATGGGGCGTCGATGCCCATGCATCCGGCCGCCCGATGGGCAGCGGTGAATCCAGGGAAACTCCGCGTTTCCGGCCTCTCGAGTCAGGCGTGCGGTGGTATAATCGGTACTCCGATGGACCCGGAAGATACGGGCCGTGCTGCACGGATCCCCATCGGTGGAGGATGTGGTCATGACTGCTATCTCCGACTCGAAATTCTTCGCCGTTGTCCTATTCTTGACCTTTGCCGCGACGCCGATCGCAGTCGCGGAACCTTGCGGCAGGTTCGACTACGGATTCACGCTGGCCTGCCGCGGCCCGCTGGAACATCGCATCCGGGACGCAACCATCAAGGAAGACCCAGCGACGTATTTCGAGCGCGTTCACGTGCGCTGGAAATTTGTTCGCAATCCCGTAGCGGCCGGGCGGACTGGTAAAGCGCTGAAACCCGGGACATGCGCCTGGGAAGATCGTCCCGTCGATGCGTCCGAGCCGCATGTCTTTTTCACCGGTCTGGGACAGGTCAATCCAGCCTATCCACCGAGCGCCCGCTTCTTCATCAATGAAGCGATCGGTCGGTGCAACTATCACCCCGACTGTGTGTTTGTGCTGTGCGCCAAGAGCAGGGGAAGCGAACTGGACACGCTGCCGGGCGAGGTGGAAATCAGGTTCCCATTCTAGGGCGCATGGCATGAGGCGATTGCCATCGCAATAGACCAGTGGGTTGCCGTCCGTGTGCGGGGCGAACGGCTCGGCGACTTCCCCGCACCGCAAGCGTAAAAGATCTGGGGGTGCTGGAGCGGATTCGGTAACGGAGGTTTATGCTCCGTGTCATCGTTAACCCGCCAGCACCCTCGGCTATTTGACGCTCTCCTTTCCAGACCGGCCCTCACCCGTTGGCGGTGCCGCAAATGGCGTGCTGCGGGACTCATCCGGTCATGAGCGGGATACCGCTTCCAAGGGTTGCAGTAAACTGTGACCTGCTTCGAATTCATCCAAGGCTACACAATGACGTTCATTTCGCCCCATGCCCCACCGGCAGATGCGGCTCAGCGTCGTGCCGCAACACCCCTGATCTGCTACGAGGTTGACCAGCTGCCCAATTCTAATCTGGCGCTTTACCAGCAGGCGCGCGAAAAGATGCGCAAGGTTGCGGAGGTTACCGTACCACCGCGCGATGGCGGGGCCTTCGAGGTACCGGCCGGTTCCTTTTTCCGCATCGTGAGCATGAAGGGTCCGCAGGTGGGCGACCTCAATCTATGGAATACGCATGATCTTTCCGAGCGCTTCTTTAGTGGCAAAACCCGGCAACTGCACGCTACCCACATCAGCACCGGCGACCGCCTGTGGAGCACGTTGCCCGGGCTACGGCCCATGGCGACAATCACCTGGGATACTCTCGACTGGTACGGTTGGGACGAGGACGGCGGTGGGGTGCATGATGTGATCGGCACGCGTTGCGACCCCTACACGAACCACATGCTCAAGGGCGTCGATTACCATCATTGTTGTCATTCAAACCTGACGCGAGCGCTCGTGGCCGCGAGAAACCTGCCGCCTGGCGAAGCCGAGCTGCAGGTGCATGACGTCATGAACGTTTTCATGTGTACCGGGTTCACGCGGGATACCCATCAGTATTTCATGAAAGCGAGCCCGGTGCGCCCCGGCGATTTCATCGAGTTCTTTGCCGAAATCGATCTGCTGGGTGCGCTGTCTACGTGTCCTGGCGGCGACTGTGGCGGCCGCCACTCCGACGACAGTACGCCCTGCTATCCGCTCAAGGTGGAAATTTTCGAACCCGCTGCGGGGTCCCTGCCGGGCTGGACGTCACCCGAACGCAGCGCCTATTCAGGCACCCACGGGCTTTAGCCGCGAGATCATTTTCTCCTGGCCTGTAAAGCTTATCCGCGGCAAAGGTATCGCAAGCCGCCAGCGCGCCTGCTGACAATTCTTTCTTAAACCAGGCCGCGGAGTGGCGGGAAGAGCAAGGGAGGTGCCTGGCGCTGATCCGCGAACACCAGGACGCCAACCAGACCTATCTCGAAGAGGGCATCCGCCTGCTCGAACTGGCGCAGAGGGCCGGCACGCTGTTTCGCAAGCTGGCAGCGGCGGAGAAACGTCGGCTGCTCGGCTTCGTTCTATCGCACAGCACAGGGAATGACGGTAGACTGATGGCAGAGTGCCGCTAACCGTCTGACTTATATACGAATAACGCAATTGAGCTGGAAACGAGAGAGCCGGTTTCGGAGGCAGGAACCGGCATTGCTGATAATTGCCTCCCCATCGTGGACGCATATCGAACGCTTTGTCTCGCTCCAGACCGAGAGATGATTCGCGTGCTGACGGGCGTCTCTCGGCTGGATCCCTTCTGCCCGGTTGCAGATGGCCCTGTACGAAAGCGCTATCAATGATATCATTTCTACCTTTGCTACAGGAGGTGCTTAATGGCTCAGCTAGTCGTTCGCAACCTCGAGGAGGAGATCGTCCAAGCGCTCAAGCGACGAGCGGGCCTGCACGGGCGCTCGGCCGAGGCAGAGCACCGCGAGATCCTGCGCAACGCGCTGTTGCGGTCTCGAACCGGCAAGTCCCTCAGGGAGCATCTGTTGGACATGCCCTTCGTGGGTGAGGATTCCGATTTTGCCCGCCAGGAGGACATCGGCCGGGAAGTCGAGCTTTGAGCTTTCTCGTCGACACGAACGTGGTGTCCGAATTGCGCAAGGGTAAACGTTGCGATCCCAATGTCTGGCAGTGGTACGGTTCCCTCGCCGACGAGGATGTTTTCTTGAGCGTTCTGAGCGTCGGCGAACTCCGGCGTGGCATCGAGCTCATTCGACGACGCGATACACGATCAGCGGAGTCGCTCGACGCTTGGATCGGGCAAATCGTCTCCGCGCACGGCGAGCGTCTACTGCCAGTAGACGGCAGAGTGGCCGAGATGTGGGGGCGCATCTGTGTTCCCGATCCCGCGCCGGTTGTCGATGGGTTGCTCGCGGCAACAGCGATGGTCCACGGGTTGACGCTCGCGACGCGCAACGTGAGGGACGTTGAGCGTACGGGCGTGTCGTTCGTGAATCCGTTCGCGTGAACATGGTGCAACCCGGCGAGCCGACGTGCTTGGGGGGCGGCTGCCGAGGACATCTTTCCGGCAGCGCAGGCGTCCCAGACGCCGAGGACATCTTTCCGGCAGCGCAGGCGTCCCAGACGCAGCGGCAAGCCAGCGTGAGGGAAATCGACGACTCGCTGAACGTCGCGGACGTTGCCGCCGTGGTCTCCGAAACCTTCGAGGCAGCCGGACTCGATGCAGTCTTGTCAGGCGGCGGCGTGGTGACGATTTACTCGGAGAACGAGTACGAGCCCTTTCGATCTCGACTTCGTCAGCAGTGAGCGGATGACTCAATTCGAAACGGCCATGGCGTCGATCGGTTTCACGCGCGCGTCCGGAAGGCATTTCGAGCATCCTTACAGCCGCTACTTCGTGGAGTTCCCGGCGGGTCCGCTGGCGGTTGGCGATCAACCGGTGAGAGAGACCGCACGACTCGCGACCCCGGCGGGCACAATTCGCATTCTCACATCCACCCAGTGCGTGATGCATCGGTTCGCCGCGTACTTCCACTGGAAGGACACGCAAGGGCTCGTAGGCGCTCATGGTCGCTCGGCGGCACCCAATCGATCTGGCCGCGATCGAGGTCTCGTCGACGCGAGAAAGGCACGCCGCCAGATGCCGAGAGTTCGCGCGGCAACTGGGGGTGTCCGAGTAGGCCGAAGCTCCAATTCGCGACACGAGTAAGGAAGTAAAAGGGTGTGGCTCCCCATCGCGGGGCACATATCGAACTTTTTGCATCGCACCGTCCCGGGAGATTCGGACGAATTTTTAGCGCCTTAGCCGACCACCCGATGAGTGGTTGATTCGGGTGTTCATCGCTCGCAGAAATGCGCATACGGCGCAAGCGGGTTGGTCCGGTTGCGGGGATGCTGATTTATCGATAGCATGCTCGGCATACGAAATGCCTATCGATAAGAGGCCCGCTATGGATACCGTTACCGTTTCCCCGAAATACCAGATCGTCATCCCGAAGTCAGTCCGCGGGGCCTTACGGTTGACTCCCGGCCAGAAGGTGCAGGTGGTCGCCTACGACAATCGCATCGAACTCATCCCCGTGCGCCCGGCGCGGAGCATGCGCGGATTCCTGGACGGTATCGATACTGAGGTGTCTCGCGAGGACGACCGGGTTTGAATGTCGTGGATTCTTCAGGCTGGCTGGAGTACTTGGCGGCAGGGCCGAACGCCGACTTCTTCGCCAGCGCCATTGAGGCGACCTCCGAACTGCTGGTCCCGACGATCAGTCTTTACGAGGTATTCAAGCGGGTATTGCAGCAGCGTGACGAAGGCGACGCCCTGCAATCGGTTGCGCTGATGCAGCAGGGTCGGGTCGTGGACCTGACCCCGTCACTGTCCCTGAGCGCTGCTCATCTGAGTGTCGGGCACCGCCTCCCGATGGCGGACAGCATCATGCTCGCAACGGCTCGAATTCATGACGCCACCTTGTGGACTCAGGATGCGGACTTCGAGGGCCTGACGGGGGTGAAGTTCAAGGCCAAGGGCTGAAGTGGGCATGCTTACGCTACTTCGGAATGGGGCAAAGAAGCCCGCATGTTGCGGGCTTTACTGATTCGTTAACCTTGGTAAGGTCAGGGTCAGAACTTATTGATTTTGGCTCCCCATCGTGGACGCATATCGAACTATTTGCGTCGCGCCCTCGCCGGAGGTCAGGGCGGTACTCGAGACCGTCAGAGGCTTAGGGGTGGCAGTCTAAACAAACCGCGATCTGCACCCGTGTCTGCACTTGGGCAGAGCG
>JBFGYN010000223.1:0-6802 GCA_041587415.1 Candidatus Competibacterales bacterium
GACGCGGCTTACGCCTTGGACCTCGTCCGGCGCTGGCGCCCCGGCCGACGAGTGGGTCGATGAAGGGGCCGAGACATTCTCGGGACCAGGGGCGAGTCCTTGCGCAGCCCCGCTTCGATCACTGCTCGCGAACTCCGCGGGCCCAGGAGGGTCCCCACGGGCGGCCGCCTCATCCTGCACGCCCGCGAACCGGTCGTCTGGCGGTGGCGGGGCCTCGCCTGCGGCAGCGTCGCGTACGGACACGCCCCTGGACGGCCCCGCTACCGACGACTCCGACTGGGCGGATGGACCGATTTTGATGGTGATTTCGGGATACATGTGCCTCTCCACGGATGGGTCGGGATTGCCGAGTCAACCTCAGTTCATGTACGCGCGCTCGACGAGATCGTTCACGATGTACACGTTCACGGTGCGGTTGTTGGCCTTGGCGGCAGACAGAAGGCAAAACACGTTGGTTACGCCATCCGTGGCACCGGTCCTGATCTTGCGCCAGCCCATGCCCTGGAGGTTTGCCCAGGAGTTTTCCGAATGATACGTCGTGTAGACCTGCGCTACCGTTTGGTTGTTGTGCCACATGGTGCCGTGCTCCTTTCGTCAGCTCGAGTAGTGGCTACCGGAATACCTTTTAATTCAGGTACGCCCGGTAGATATTATTGCCGTCTGCGTAAACGTTGACTTTGCGACTGTTCGCTCTCGCTTCGCATAGGGCGATAAAGGTGTTGGTAACACCATCAGCATTACCAGTACTGATCTTCCGCCAACCCAGATCCTCGATGTTTGCCCAGGAATTCTGGGAATGGTAAGTGGCGTACGTTCTAAACACGCTCTTGTTGCTGTGCCAAGTAGTGTAAAGGGCATGGACAGCCGCAATGTCTCCGGTACTCAACCCATTACGCTGGCCAATCGAAATACCGGGCGGGATTGTGGTAATCGTCGGCTGACCATTGCTCGAAAAGGCGTGGGAGGGATAGTGCATGATCGATCCGTAATCGTATGCACCCACGTCGTCCCCATCGCTGATGTGCTGATTGAAATTGTGCTCGCGGCCAGCTTCGATGTTGGCCCAGTGGATGGTGACGCGGGCGTCTCGGTCTTCGCGGCTTTGCTCGTGCCAAAGCCCCAGGGCGTGACCAATCTCGTGTATGGCGTTGCCGGTGGAACAGCCTGCGGCAAGCCCGATGTCCTGCCGGCCGCCCTGCATCCCGACGGAGGACCAGCAGCCGGTAGCGGACCGAAAGTGGACGTAGTTTGGGTACTGTGCCGCATTCCCAGCCGTCCTCTGAACGAATCGAATGTTCGTGGTCTGTTTCCAGTGCGCGATGGCATCGGTTACTCGACTCTGATTCGGCAGGGCAGCCTCGATATCGTAGGGAACCAGAGCATTGGGCCAACGATACTGATCGCCGCTAATCGCGACCCCAAGTTGAATGTCGCTGTCCCTGGCTCCGGCAGAACGAACGGCGTCGGTTCTTGCTTCCACTTCGTCTACGGTACCGATGACGATGCAGCCTTCTACGACCGCCATGCCATCGACTACCGCATACTGAACCGCCTTTTTATTGAACGTGTTGCCGGATATAAAACCGGTGCGAACATCATCACTGGAAAGCATTCCGAATCGGTAATCGTCCTTCGCCATTTTTGCTTCCTCGAACATGACTTTCATTTCGAGAAATCCAGCCGTAGCAGCGCACTGAAGCACCTGCGACGCCAATCGGCCTGCGGAGCACTGACTAGATCAGTGGTTCCCAAAGCCTGATCATGGCCCGATGTCTCACAGAAAACTTACGCAAACGGACATTCGAAAGGAGTGAAATATTACCGAGATATTTGTGAAAAACGGCACCACAGGATTGTGCGAAATCTGCTGGAACCGTGCACGTACTCCTGGTTCAAAAAACCTACTTTTTGCGGTTAGTCCGGATATTTCACCAGGGCGGCCTTCGGCTAGCTCGCAGGTGGTTGATCGGTGGAGTTTATGTGCAGTTTAGCGGCTCAGTTCTGGCGTACAAAGTGTACCGCCGCCAAAGGCCTACCCCGGCCCGCATCCGGGGTCCCTGATGAAGTATCCGGGTTAGGGAAACCCAATGTGGACGTTGAAATGCCGTAAGCGGGTCACACCCGAGCCAAATGTTTGGCCAAAGCATCACCGCCGATTCGCATAACTTCGCGATGATTCCAAGCGAAAACCGGTCTCAGGATGGGCGTGAGATGTCGCATCCACGGCCGTCGAACGTCCACGGCCCAAAGGTGCAGAACCTGAGTTTCGTTTTCAGCCTCGGAGAGCTCCCACCGGCCCACGCCCGTCACCTCGCCCACAATCGACGCTTCCAAGAGATCGGGCGGCTCAACCCGCGTGGTCGTCGAATCGAAGTCAATGCGGTATGGCAAGCGCGTTTTCCAGCAAAAGCGGTGTACGGCACCGAGCCCGCTGGCATCGCCCGGCTCGAGTTCCACCACGCTGGCCACGTACGGCCACCACTGTGGCCACCGCTCGACGGCATGGATCGCATCCCAAACGCGCTGAATCGGGGCTGCCAGGTGCCAGCGCGTGGACAGCTCGAAAGCGGCCGTTGCTTGCTTGCGATGCTCCGGTCGTCTGGCCCCGGTCACTCGGGAACTTTCACCGTGAACTGTATGGACGAGTACCAGGCCGCCAGATTGGCGATGTCATCGTCCGAGAGCTGCTGTGCAATCACCGACATGACCTCGTGCTCGCGCTGCCCGGATCGAAATGCCTTGAGCTGACTAACGAGATAGATCTCACTTTCACCTGCAATGTGGGGTGCCGTTGGAATCTTGGCAACCCCATCAACCCCGTGACAGGTTCGGCACATGGTGGATTTCTCGCGGCCGGCCGCGGCATCTCCGGCCACGGCATGGGGTGCGGCGACTGCCAACGAAAAAACGAGAGCGAACGCATGAAGGGAGACGCCCCGGAGCCGGCGCAAATCAGAAACGATGGAATTGAGCTTCATGGGTCGAGGGACTCCAGAAAAAACGGATACGTACGATCACCGGCAATGTCTGGATCGATTCCGATGGTCGGCACGCAATGCGGCCCGTCCGATTAGGCAAAAAAGACCCGACTGCCAATCCAGCCGGGTCTTCGTAATCGTCGCCTACGATTCAACCACCGTGCGAGATTCGATAAATGGCGCCGGCAAGGTCATCGGAGACGAGCAGTGAGCCATCCGGCAACTGGGCAACGTCGACAGGTCGGCCGATGTACTCGTGATTGTCGTTCAACCAGCCCTCGGCGAATACCGTCATCTCCGCTGACCCATCCTCGTTGAGAGACGCGAACATGATTCTGGCCCCAATGGGTGTGGTGCGGTTCCATGAACCATGTTGTGCGACAAAAATTCCACCTTGGTATTTGGATGGGAACATCTTGCCGGTGTAGAACGTCATCCCGAGATCGGCGGCGTGGGCGTCCGTTTCGACGACGGGAAAAACGACATTTTCCGGCGGCTCGGAATTTTTGTACTCATTTGTTCGCACCGAGCCGCCCCCGTACCACGGGAAGCCGAAATGCTGACCGGCCTCGGTTTGCCGATTCAGCTCACCGGGCGGGATGTCGTCGCCCATCCCGTCCACCTGGTTGTCGGTCCACCAAAGCTCACCATTGGCCGGATTGAAATCGATGCCGACCGAATTGCGCACTCCGCGCGTGAAGACTTCGCGCCCAGTGCCGTCACGCCCCATGCGCACGATGCCACCGATCCCCGTTTCATCGTAGAGCGACATCTTCTCCGGCGGGAATACGTTGAACGGTTGGCCCAGTGCGATGTAGAGCTTGTCGTCGGGACCGATTCGGCAGACGCGGGCCGAATGGTTGTACGACTCCTCGTCGACCGGAATCAACTCGCCCTGGGGAACCACGTTAAACGCCGCGACATCCGGCGACTCGTAGAAGAACTCAGCGGCCGGAAACACCAAGACACGATTCTGCTCGGCGATGAACAGAAAACCATCCTTCGAGAAACACACGGCATTGGGCACGACGAAATCGATGGACGGGGCAAATCGTTTCACCTCGTCGGCCACGCGATCCTTGCTTCGGTCGGTGACGGCCCAAACATCTGCCTTGCGTGTTCCGACGAAAAGCACCACTCCTTGCGGACCCATTGCCATGTGGCGGGCGTCAGGCACGATCGCGTAGAGATCGATCTTGAATCCGGCAGGCAACTTGATCTGGCTCAGGTTGCGGCGAAGTTGCTCCGCGTAATCCCCGCCCTGCTCGATCGTCTTGATATCGAACGACGCGCCGGTGCTCTTGAACGCACTCAGCTTCTCCAGGTTGTCGGCAACAGCTGGCGCTGACATCGCGATTGCCGCGGCCAGGCCAGTCGCCAGTGGCGCCCATTTCTTGAACGTCATGATCATCGTCCTCCTCCTCTCTCATTTACCATTTTTCTTGGATCACTGTCGGTAACGCGGGATGTGTGAAGCAGGATCCAGCGTCGTATTCGCCGGCAGGCTGGGTCCTACACCAGCGCTGCTCGCCCTGTAGGAGTCAGCCTGTCAGCGAATGGCACGCCCCGATGGGGGTCAGTTCGCGAACGTGCTTGCCCCGACACTCTACGATCTTAGCATTTCGTCAGCCGAGCGCTCCCCTCAGGTGCCTCGCACCGATGCGGTCTTGGATCCTGGCCTGGGTTTCCTCGAATGGATTTGGGGCGAACAATGTGCCCAGCGTCTCGTGCACTTCCGAGCTGGTGAAGGCGCGCCTTTCCTGGAGCCGGGCCCACACCTACACCAATCCGCGGTGCGAAAGCGCAGCACAATCGAAACCTGGCACAATGTTGCTCGTCCGCGCCTAGCCCATGGCATCACGGCAGATCGCGTGCCCCACGCAGTCGACAATTTGCGGGCAGCGCACTCGCCCCTCAGTCGGCGCAGCGCCGAGCAGGCGTTCCGCCGGGGCGTGACGCGGACGATTTGACAACCCGCAAACAGGGCAGGGACAGGAGTTGGAGAATCCGGGCCGCAAGTGGTTATTTTTCATACCGGTTATTGTTGGCGTCACCGTGCTGGCAGTGCTCGTCAAGACCCGGAGCGGGCCGGAAATCGTGTCGCTGGCGGAGCGCGCCACACCGGCCCGTGTCATCGCCGCGCCATCGGTGCAGGTCATCCCGCGCATCGTCGCTACCGGAACCGTCGAGCCGGCAACGGTCTGGCAGGCGCTGGCACAAGTCGATGGGCAGGTCGAGTGGGTGAATCCGCAGCTACAGAGAGGTTCCATCATTGAGGAAGGCGCTCTCCTGCTGCGCATAGACCCCACGGACTATCGTTTGGCGCTGGCCCAAGCGGAGGCGGCAACTGCCACAGCGCGGGCGCAGTTGGAGGAGCTGGACGCGAAAGCCGCCAACACCCGGGCCTCCCAGGCAATCGAAGAGGAGGCACTAAGGCTCGGCGAGAAGGAACTGCAGCGCAAGCGCGGCCTCCTGGGCCAAGGGACCGTGTCTCGCTCGGAATTTGAGCTGGAACAGCGAAACGTCCTGGCCCTACGCCAAAGCGTGCAGGCACAGCGCAACACGCTCAATCTGATCCCGGCGGAACGTCAGCTGCTGGACGCCGAGCTCGCTCGTTCGAACGTAGAGCGGGAACAAGCGCTGCGGGATCTGGCGCGCACCGAAATCCGCACACCCCTGACCGGGCGGGTTTCAGTGGCAGAGGTCGATGCCGGGGAGTTCGTCAGACGGGGGGAAATCTTGGCCGAGCTGGACGGAACGGACCAGGCCGAGATTCCCGTGCAGGTGCCGATCGCTCAATTGCGCGAGCTGCTGCACGGCGCCGAGGAGCTGGACGTTAGCACCCTGATCGCGCGTCGGAACCTCCCGCAGCAACTCTTCTCCGCGCAGGTCCAACTCGAGGTGGGCGATGGTCCGCGAATCACCTGGGCCGGGCGCGTCGACCGAATTTTGGGTGAGCTGGACACACGCACCCGCACCGTCGGAATCGTCGTCGTGGTGGACCGCCCCTACGACCGGATTCAGCCAGGTGTCCGGCCACCTTTGGTCAAGGGGCTGTTCGTCGAAGTCGAATTGCGGGGTTTACCCCGTGACGATCTGGTGCTGGTTCCCCGCGACGCCGTCCAGGACGGCGCCGTCTATGCGCTCAGCGGGGAAAATCGACTCGAGCGCCGTCCAGTACAGACGGGCCTGCAGCTCGGGGGCTATGCCGGCATCGTCGCCGGCATCGAGCAGGGCGAGCGGGTCGTGATCTCGGATCTGGTGCCCGCCATCGACGGCATGCTCATCGAGCCCGTGGACGATCCAGCGAGCCTCGAGCACTTGATTGCCGAGGCGCGAGGCAAGGCGGCGCCATGATCGCCTGGTTCGCGCGCCATCCGACGGCAGCCAACTTGCTCATGCTCGGGCTCATGACCGCGGGGCTGATCGCTCTGCCCCAGCTCCGGCGCGAGACCTTTCCCGAATTTACGGCCGGCGAGGTTCAGGTCACGGCCGTCTGGCCGGGCGCCTCCGCAGAGGACGTGGAAGAGGGTGTTTGCCGGCGCCTCGAAGACGCCCTGGAGGCGGTCAGCAACCTGGCAGAGCTTTCCTGCGAGGCGCGCGAAGGCCAAGCGCGTGCGGTTGCGGAAATGCTGGAAGACGGCGACATGTCCCGGTTTCTCGACGACGTGAAGAGCGAGGTGGACGCCATCGACGACTTGCCGGAAGAGGTGGAGCTGCCAACTGTCAGCGAGCTGAACCGAACCGACCAGGTTGTGTCCGTCGCCATCACGGGGCCCATGTCCGATCGGGACTTGAAAGCATACGCCGAGCAGGTGAAGGAC
>JBFGYN010000224.1:0-6672 GCA_041587415.1 Candidatus Competibacterales bacterium
CGGGCAGGCGCTGGCTGCCGGAGCGCGTGCCCGTCGAACACGCCTTCATCAACCCCAGGGAATACACCGTGGAGATGGTTGTCGAGACGGATGGGCCTCTGGTGGGCAAAACCGTCGGTCAGGCCGATCTGCGGCACTTACAAGACCTTTATCTCGTGGAGATCGAACGTGAGGGACGAATCATCGCGGCCGTTGGTCCCCATGAAAGGTTGGTGGCCGGCGACCGGCTCGTCTTCGCCGGAAGCACGGATTCGGTCGTCGAGTTGCAGCGGCTGAATGGGCTAAGTCCGGCGTCTGAGCCTGCCTTCAGCCTGGAAAAAAGGTTTCCGGAGCGCTGCCTGGTGGAAGTGGTTCTCTCACGTCAGTGCGCCGTGCTGGGCAATACCATCCCGCAGGCGCGCTTCCGAACTCTGTATGGCGCCTCGGTGATCGCCATGGCCCGCAACGGCCGGCGCATCCTGGGCAAATTGAGCCGGGTGCGCCTGCGCCCCGCCGACACGTTATTGCTGGAAACTCGACCTTCTTTCATCGAGCGCCACCGCAATTCCCGAGATTTTCTGCTCATTAGCCCGGTGGGCGATTCCGTCCCGATCCGCTACGAGCGCGCGTGGTTGTCATGGGTCATCTTGGCCACGGTGGTCCTATTCGCGACCGCGGGCTGGACCAGCATGCTGGTGGCGGCAATGGTCGGTGCGGCGGCGACCCTGGCAACCGGGTGCTGCAACCTGACGGTGGCCCGCAAGAGCATCGATGTGCAGGTGCTTCTGGCCATCGCTGCGGCCTTCGGCCTGGGCAAGGCCCTACACGTGACCGGCGCCGCGGAGGCGATCGCCCTCGGTGCCTTGAGCTGGTCCGGCGACCATCCGTGGCTGCTCCTAATCAGCGTGTATTTTCTCACCTCGCTGCTGACCGAGGTGGTGACCAACAACGCCGTGGCGGTCTTGATGTTCCCGATCGTGGTCGCCACCACCGACGCGCTGGGAATCAGCTACCTGCCCTTCGTCATCGCAATAATGATGGGCGCCTCGGCCAGCTTCGCGACACCCATCGGCTACCAGACCAACCTCATGGTATATGGCCCGGGCGGCTACCGGTTTGGCGACTACCTACGCATCGGTGTGCCATTGAACATCCTGGTGGGAACCGTTGCGGTGCTGGTCATACCCCTTGTCTGGCCATTCCAGAAATGACCCGGGCGCCGGATAGAAACTGGAACTGGGGAACCGGGGTCAAGCCAGCAGCTACTGGGCGTAACGATCGTTCGTGAAGACGAGGTCGCCACCGGGGGCTGCGCGATGACAGGCAATACACCCGGCTTCGTTATCGCCCTTGGCAACGCGACCGGCCAGTTGCACGCCTTTCTGATTCTTGTCGAGGGAGCCGTCGGGCAGATACTTAGCCCAGTACCAATCGTTGTTGTCGGAATCGTAGCCGTCGCGCTGGAACATCACCGTCACCGCTCCGATCCAGGCGTCGTAGTCAGCAGCCACCTTTTCCTTCGTGACACCGTCTCCGCCAAAGTTGTGCTTGACGAGCACCGCACCGGTCGCATTTCCGACACGGATGCGGGACTCAACCGTTTGCAGAATGGCGCCGTGGGGATGGACACCCGTGTACGACTTGGTGACGATACGGTCGGCACCGACGAGCCGGTTGTCCTGCAGAGCCTGCCAAAGTTCTGCGGCGAAGGCCACGTCTTCTGGCCCACTAAACGGGCGTGGCGCCGGTGCGTCTGCCTTGTCTTCCGTTGCAGCACAGGCCACGAGCAACAGCGCGACGGACGCGGACGCAATTGTCTTGCAGCGATTTTTCATTTTCGGATCTCCGCTATCAGTCGCGCGAAAAAACCATGTCGCCACCGGGCGCGGCCCGATGGCAAGCGATGCATCCTGCCTCGGTATCGCCCTTCGCGATCTGCCCCGCCAATTGGATGCCCATGGAATTCTTGTCCAGCGACCCGTCGGGCAGGTACTTGGCCCAGAACCAGTCGTTGTTGTCTGGGTCGTATCCAGGTCGCTCGAACATGACCGTGACCGCAGCGAGGTACTTCTCCGGTTCATTGGCAACCGTCTGTGGACTCACGCCGTCACCGCCGTAATTGTTCTTCACGATCACCGTCCCGACGTCGCTACCCACCTGGATGCGTGTCTTCGCCGTCGTCAAGACTGCCCCGTGGGGATGTATCCCCGAATAGGCGTGGGAATGAATCGCGTCGGCACCCACCAGGCGGGAATCTTCCAGCACCCGCCAGAGTTCCGCGGCGTAGGTCACGTCCTTGGGCTCCCCGAAGGGCGCAGCGAGGACCGCAGTGGACACGACGGCCGCTACCGCTGCTGTCGCCAAAGTTGTTTTCATTGCGATCACTCCTGTGCCGTATTGATGGTCCATTGCTGAACCCGAATCGCCCGCCGCTGCACGGCAGTGCCGTCCAGGATCAGTGCCCGCACCCGGCCAGCCGCAACCCACGCGCGTTGCACTGGCGCGCCGTTCGTCGCAAAGACGCCGAGCTCGGCGCCCGACCGGGCATCCAGAATCGTGATCGCGGGCGCGCCGCCGTACAGCACCACGTGCTGCTCGTCGCCGGCGAGTCGGACCTCTGCAGTGCTCGAGTGTAGACGCCAGACCACGCGCCCGTCGTGCGCCGCTCTGGCCGTGATGGTCCCGTCAAACCCCCTAAACACCAGTTTTTGGCCACTGACCAAAGGGCTTTCTTGCACGATGGTTTCACGATGCGACCACTTCCGGCGCCCCGTCTGCGGGTCAAACGCCATGACGTGGCCGGAGAAGGTGGTTGTGACGACGCCCGCGTCAACATGCGAGACCGGTTGGTACACCGCTTCGTTAGGTAGAGGCGTCTCCCAGATCACCGCGCCAGTATCCTGGCGCAGTGCCCGAAGGGTCGGTTCCCGACCCGCAACGAATACCGCATGCCCGGAAGCCGCGGGCGGGTACGTCCAACCTTCCAGGTCCATCGACCAAGCGATCTTACCTGTGCCGATATCCAACGCGGCAACCGTCCCGACCTCGGTGCCGACGAAAACGCGGTCATCGGAGACCGTCGGAGCGAAAACGCGCCCCGACATGGGGACGCGCCACTGGATTCGGCCGTTCGCCGCCTCAACCCGGTAAACGACCGACCCGGCACCCACAACGACTCCGCTCGCGGTTAACCCAGGTTCAGTGGGTGCGAGCCCTTCGAGAGCGGTCCATAGAGGTGTGGTGGAATCGGGCAGAACGGCTGCCAAAACCGAATTCAGAGGAACGATCCAGGG
This sequence comes from Candidatus Competibacterales bacterium, assembly GCA_041587415.1. Classification (GTDB taxonomy): domain Bacteria; phylum Pseudomonadota; class Gammaproteobacteria; order Competibacterales; family JAHEDQ01; genus JBFGYN01. Next base: position 3,273 of record JBFGYN010000224.1, read on the forward strand.
CATTCCGGCTGCGCGCGCAGGCGGGGCACCGTTTGCCATCTGAACGAAAAAAGTAAGAAAAAGCATTGCGGACGTTCGCCGCCAACCATCGCGCGCCCAAAAGCACGTCATTGCGGATTACCGGACGGTTATTCGTTCTCGGGGGTATACGGAAATGTCCCGGGGCCGGATGCCTCAAAACTTGGTGCAGTGCGATTTGGGTTACGCGGACGGGCGGCGCCGGGCAATCACCGAAGCGCGGCCGCTGCATGCGGTTTGTTGCCCTCGTCATTACCCAACGGACGGCGGAAACAGCACGAAGAACACCGAGAGCGTCAGTACGGACGCAACGGTGGAAAGCAGGATGGCCGATGAGGTTCGCTGGACGTACACGCGGTAGGTCTGCGCCAGAACAAAGCTACCGGCGCCCGTTGGCAGTGCGGCCATGAGGATGCCCACCATGACCCAGAGCGGATCCACTTCGAACACGGACACCGCTAGCCACCAGGTCACCAGCGGCTGCACCGCCAGCTTCATTACGAAATTGACGGACACCTCACCCAGCCCCTCACTGATCGGCTTGCCGACCAGGAACAGGCCAATGGCGAACAGCGCGCAAGGCCCCGCGGCAGCGCCCAGAATTTGGCAGAAGTTGTCCACGGGCGTCGCCAAGCCAAGCCCAGTCGCCGCCCAGAGGATGCCCGTCACGGGTGCCATGAGCATCGGATTGCCACCGAGCGCCCGGCCGACGTCTTTTATTACTCCCACGGCCCCAGCGCCACGGTTCTGAGCGACCTCGATCAAGATGGTGGTCAAGGCAACGACAACTGCGGAATTGACCACGACGGTGATGATGGTTGGCACCGTCGACGCCGTTCCGAACGCGGCCATGGCCAGGGGGATGCCCATGTAGCCGGTGTTGCCGTAGATGGCGTTCATGCCGTTCATGGCTGCTTCGGCAAAGCTGTTACGGAACAGCCAGTAACCCACCGCCATCGCCAGCACCAGCGTGACGGCCTGCGCGCCCACGTAAGCACCGAGAAATCCCCAGTCGAACAGCACTTTCAAGTCCACGTTTACCATGGCGCGGAAGAGCAAAGCGGGCAGCGCTACCCAGTAGACGAATTTGTTCAGTGCCTCCGAGGAGCCGTCGCCCAGCAATTTGAACCGACCGCAGAGGAAACCAGACAGAATAATCGCAAATACGGGTAGAACGACGGCAAGAATTGCGCTCATGAACTCTTTGCAAAGTAATGCGAGGGGCCCGTGGCGCCCTCGAATCTGGGGACGGGCGATCGGCTCTGTACAAGAAGCGTCAGGCCAGTGTTGCGCACCATACTAGCGTACGAGAAGAAAACGACACGATGGCCAGGGCAGATCGTCCCGGAAACCGGTGCTTGAGCATACGGGACCAAAGATGATCCGTATACTGGATGCGGCGCCGGTCCTAGCGGACGGCCCCCTCACTGCGGTCGCTGACCGAGGCGTCGTCACCCGTGGAATCGCCCGGCAATGTGCGAAGACGCTGTCCGAACCCGCGAAGCCAGCGCCGGCGACGAAGGCAGCGAACAGCCGCCAGTCTCGCACCGCTCGCGTCGGGAAATCGGGATCACCAGCAAACTCGACCTCAATGCGCGCGCTCCTCCACTAAACGCGCATCCGGCGAGTCGGATATCGCCGGTCAACTAGAATTCACGGTGAGCCGGGGAGGTCGACGCGATGGGAGTTAAGGGTGCAGCGGATGGAAAAAAGCCTGTCCTTGGCTGGCTACCCCTGTGTCACGAGTCCTGCCAGACTCACATCATCCGCGCTTTGTGGCTGCTGCTGGCGCTGTTTTCGGTTCGCGAATTCTATTTCTTCGGGCCCGAAGTGACCCATTGGGACCTGCTCCTGTTGACGGGCATTCTGACCTTCATCCTCGGACTGCGTATGGTCGCGGACCTGCCCAGGCGGTTCGAGTTGACGGTGCAGCGGCTGGTAACGCGGGGCGTGCTCGGACTCAGGGGCGACGAGCGGGAGCAGTTTTTCGACGGAATCGAACGCCACGCCCAGGACTGGGCGCGAATCGGCGGTGTACTCGCCGCTCTCGCCATGGCCGGAGCGTTCGCCGTCGCCCTGATCCAGGGCTTTTACTGGTCAAGGGCGCTGCTGGGGGTCGGCGAGGTGCTGGGTGCCTATATTGCCGGCACCTACCTCGGACGCATGGCCAGCTACGGCCAACTCGGGTGGCAGGTGCAGCGCCCATCGATCGAAATCGTCGTGCAACCGACACACGTAGACGGCGTCGCCGGGCTCAAGCCGGTAGGCGACTACTATTTCCGCCAGGCCATGATCGCCGGTCTTCCAGCGGTTTTTCTTGCGGCTTGGTGGTTCCTGTTCCCCATTTGGCCACGCGACTACACCCATTGGGAGGAACCCTATCTTGCGTTACTCAGCGTCGCAATCGTCGTGGAGATTCTGGCGTTTCTCATTCCGATCTGGTCGTTTCACCGCATCATGCTCCGGGAGAAAGCCAAGTGGTTGGCCCGCGCAGATCAATTGTGCATGGAGATCTCCGAGTTGGAGCGCATTCCGGAATCCGGCGAGGCGTGGAAAACGAAATCGGTACGCCCGGATCAAATAGAGGAGATGCGAAACGACTACTGGTGCATCGAAAACATGGCAACCTGGCCAGTCGATGTCAGGACACGAAAGCGATTCCGACTGAGCAACGTCCTGCTGGTCATCCCGCTCCTGGGCGACGTTGCGAAACGCAGTTTGGATTGGAAACAGGTACTGGACATTTTCAGGGAACTCGCTGGGTAAGGTCCTACTTCCGTCCATGCCATGTCGGTGAATGTTGCGTCCGACGCACACGCGCTCCCCGGACCAACGTGGGCCGGAATAGCACAATGACCGAATCCGGGCTGGTCTCGAAATGGGTGGATCCCGGTGACAGCGTTGGAAGCCGTGTGTTTGCGCAGCGCAGGTTTCGCGCTCGCGAATCACCATTGGATTGTCTATCATCTGGCGGTTTCGACTCTCAGAGGGACCTATAATGACGCAAGCGACGCAGGGCGGCAGCAATATCGTTGGAATGGATACGTCGCTGCGAGGCCGACTGCGAATGGCGCGCCGCTACGTCACAACGCTGATCAATGGCCGCCTAGAACAGCACCACTTTCGCCAGGTCGATACCTATTGCATGTTCATCGGCCACGCGCGCAGTGGCCACAGCATCGTTGGTGCGCTGTTGGATGCGCATCCCAACGTGATCTTGCCCGATGAAGTCGACGTGCTGCAGTACGTGGCGGCAGGTTTCAGGCGAGACCAGATTTTCCATATGTTGCTCGAGCGTTCCCGGTGGCAGATCGGAAAAGGCCGTACCAAGAGCGGGCGCGATGGGAAGACTTATTCCTACCATGTTCCGGGCCAATGGCAA
>JBFGYN010000225.1:0-6634 GCA_041587415.1 Candidatus Competibacterales bacterium
CCACCGGCAGGCCGCTCGCCTTGACCCTCAGCAATGCGAGATCGCTGCGGGCATCGTGTCCAACCAGTTCTGCCTTCAGAACCCGCCGGTCGCTCAAGCGAACGAGAATTTCCGCTGCGTCCTCGATGACGTGGTAATTCGTCAATACGAAGCCATCGTCGCTGATGATGAAGCCCGATCCTAAGGATTCGGATTCGAACTCCTGAATGTCGCCTTCGCCGAAGAAGCGCCGAAACAATTCACCGAACGGGTGATCCTCAGGTAGATTCTCAAGTTCCGGGATCTCCATCCCGGGAATCGGTGTCTGCTTTACCTTCTGCGTCGTGCTGATGTTGACGACGGCAGGACCGTGCTTCTTCACGAGACCCGTGAAATCGGGCAATACCACCGCGCCGCCCGCCGACAGCGCGGCGATACAAAGCGCCAGCCCGAACAACAGAGCTGCCATCCGACGTCCCTCGACCACTTCCCTCATTCATCGTCTCCTTTGGAAACTCCGATCATATCAGACTCTCCGCGCGGCATTTTGATGTGGCACCGGAACCGATTGCCACATTTTGATTTGGACAGGGAAGTACAGGTGCGCCTCGCACCTCGCGTCCGCTGAAATTAACCAAGCTGACTTCATTCAGCGATTCTCGGTCCGAAGTTGTGCGTCAGTGGGAACCTCGACGAAAGATACGTTGGGAACGCGCCTGAGCGTCACCGGCTGGTAGCGGGTATCGACTCGAACTCGCCGACCGAACCGCCGGAGCCAGATGAGGCCGGCGGCCATTCCGAGCACACCCCCGAGCACCGTTGTCACGTCTCGAATCGGCTCCGGCGCGAAAGTTTCCGCCAAGGCTGCGCCGCCAAGCAGCGCGAGCAGGGGTGCGAGATAAACTGCCAGGGAACCTTGCAACAAAGCGCTTTCGCGGAGCCCTATGACGACTCGTTCGCCGAGCACCGCATCGATGCTGTTGATTGTCCTCACGCGTGTCTGGCGCCGGCCGACGAGGCGCGAAAGCACCCCTGTGCCACAGCCCGAGCGCACGCTGCATCCGCCGCATGTGGTTTGGCGCTCAGTCTCGACCCAGACAAATCCGGGTTCGACGGCAACCACTCGCCCCCGTTCCTCGATCACGAGCCGCTCGCATCACTCACCGGGATCCCGGATGAGAGTAGGGTTGAAGTGGTTCCGAGTGCGCGCTCGGACTGATAAGCGCAGCCAGTACAGCGGATTGCGGGGAAACGCGGTCGCCAGCGCATCGTTCTGGGCGAATTGTACATGATCTCATCTCACTCGGCTGCTCATGGATTGAGCGAAGGGTCCTAATGGGCGATGCAAGCTAGCGCTCCACGGGAGTCAAGCCCGCGCCGATCATCTCGATTGCTCGCATGGGCACATCCCCGACTACGACGATTTGGTGCCCGGCTACGGCGTCCGCCCAGGCATTGACCGGTCCGATTCGTGAGTGCCCGCGCATGGTGTCGTCGGCTTGCGGTTCGATGTATGCCGACACCGAGGCAAGACCGTCCGAGAACATCAGGTGCTCCGCGTGCATACCACGCTTGTCTGGCCCATGCCACATGTGCGCAATCTTGCGAAACCCCGGCGGCAGTTCATCCGCGCGCCAACGCCACTCGTCTTCGCTCAGTGGGCCGGCGTCTAGCATTCCCCCAGAGACCGGGGAAGGTCGTCGGGACGCGCTCTCCGGGACGGGAGGCGCATTCGCGAGCGATGAGACTCCGATTCCGACCTCTGTGAACAAGAGCTTTTCGAGAACCTGACCCTCCGAGTCCAGCAAGTCGAATTGCAGCAGCATGGCGGTCTCCAAATCGAGCCAGACACGATAGCTGTAACGAAATTCGTCTCTTGCCGTGATGGACAGAGTCTGGCACGCGCGCCCTGCCACCCGATCGGGATTCTCCAGCGTGAGGCGATAGCTGGCTTCCAGCTGCTGCAAGTCATCTGGAAGCACTCGAGCAAATGGGGCCTTGTGAAAGCGGTCATAGTTTACCGGCTGTCCATCCTCCGAATAGATGAGAAGGTCATCACCGGATCGCATCAATCCACGGTATTCTCCGTTCAGCACCTCCAGTTCCTGAGTCTCTCGGCCACCTTCTGCGAATTGTACGATTCGCATGGTCGTGAGCCCCTGGCCGTTGTCGTAGACGAAGGATCCCTGAAAACTGATCCGCTTGGCGGCAGCCACCATTCTCGCGATCCATTCACGAGCCTCTGTTTCGCTGGACACTGCCGGAAACGGGCACGCAAGCAGGTACACACAAACAGCCGCTATGGCATGAAACCGAACGAACATCTAGGGCTCGGAACGATGGTCGACGAGCCGAACGTAGGGCACGTATCCGCGCATCGGATTATCGATCAACAGACCGTTGTGAAGCGTCACATAGCGGTCGAATCGCCGCTTCATCACATCCTCGGGCGACCCGCTCCGGACCACCGTCACAGTCCCGGTGGGACCAGCCGCCTCGGCAACTGTGGACTCATCGGGCGGACCGGATGGCCCGTCCTGAAAACCGAGCAGCACCATCGCGGCGACGGACGCGGCGATACCGATTCCTGCTGCCGGCCTCATCCAGCGGCTGAATCGCCGGAGAGGCCGTACATTGTCTTCCATGGTTGTTACCGGGACCGGGACGGTTTCGATTGCTGCACGCAACCGCTCCGAAAACGCCGGATCGATCTGCCGGGGCAGATTGTTCTTCAATGCTTCACTGATCAAGTGGTACCGTCCCCATCGCGCGCAGCAATCCTGCTCTTCCGCCATCCGCCGAAGTACGAATGAGCGTGCTCCGGGGTCAATTTCTTCATCAACCATCGCAGAGATTTGCTCGTTGGCTTGTTCGGACATCTAGCACCTGCCGTAATTGATGATTTAGGTCAACAGTGGGCGAAGCTTGCTATCGATGGCTTCTCGCGCGCGAAAGATTCGCGAGCGTACCGTGCCGATCGGGCACCCCATGGCGTGGGCTATCTCCTCGTAACTCAAGCCTTCCAGTTCACGCAACGTGATGGCGGTTCGAAGATCTTCCGGTAGTTCTTCGATTGCACGATAGACAGTCGCTTCGATTTCGTCCTTGAGCAACAGCCGTTCGGGCGTTCCATAATCTTTGAGCAGCGATTCTCCCCCGAACTGCTCGGCGTCCTGGGAACTCACGTCGGAAACCGGGGGCCGTCGAGACTGTGCCACCAGATAATTCTTCGCGGTGTTTATCGCGATTCGGTACAACCAGGTATAGAAGGCGCTGTCGCCTCGAAATCCGGGAAGTGCCCGGTACGCCTTCAAAAAAGCTTCCTGAGCCACATCGAGTGCCTCGTTGGGGTCGTGAACATAACGGGACACGAGTTTGATGATCTTGAGTTGATACTTTCCGACGAGCACATCGAACGCACTCTTGTCGCCTCGTTTGACGCGATTTATGAGCTCGCTGTCGGTACCCCGCTCGACCATCCCGGCCGGCCTCCCAAAGTCGCGGAGCCCTTACCACAGCGTCTGTGTGGTTGACCCCGCTTGACCTGATTAGTTCGATTACCGGGCGCTTCGCTGCAATAATCCCTGCTTTGGTAAGCGTGCCGATCCCCCTCACGCCGCGACCATACCCCATCTGTGACGCGCTGATAAGCACCGGAGGGTCCCTTGAACCCAGGCGAGAACGCAAATTGAAGACTGTCGATGTCCTGGTCGTCGGAAGCGGAGCGGCCGGGCTGAGTGTAGCCCTTCGGGTCGCGGAGCATGCCACAGTCATGGTTCTGTCGAAGGGGAAAGCAGCCGCGGGAAGCACGTTTTTCGCGCAGGGCGGCGTCTCCGCTGTCCTAGATGCCGCCGATTCCGTTGAGAGCCACATTCAGGATACGATTCGAGCCGGCGCCGGCTTGTGTCACGTGGACGCGGTGCGCTTCACCGTCGAACATGGACGCGCTGCCATCGAGTGGCTCGCGAAGCTCGGGGTGGAATTTACGAGAGAACGGCGCGCGGACGGAACCATGGATTATCACTTGACCCGTGAGGGTGGTCACAGCCACCGGCGGGTCGTCCACGCGGCGGACGCGACCGGCCGGGCGATTCACGGCATCTTGGAACGACGCGCCTCCGCTCACCCCCGGATTCAACTCCTGGAACACCACGTTGCCGTTGACCTGATCACCAGCACCAAGCTCGGTAGCCACCCGGAGCGGGTGCTCGGGGTGTATCTACTCAATGCCGAATCGGGAATGATCGAGACCGTGCGGGCGCGCTCCGTGGTGCTTGCCAGCGGGGGCGCCAGCAAAGCCTATCTCTATTCGACGAATCCCGACGCTTCGACCGGTGATGGCATCGCCATGGCGTGGCGCGCAGGTTGTCGGGTCGCCAACATGGAGTTCATGCAGTTCCATCCCACCTGTCTTCATCACGCCAGCGCCCGCAACTTCCTGATCTCCGAGGCCGTGCGGGGGGAAGGCGGAGTTCTGAGGCTTCCCACCGGCGAGCTGTTCATGGGGCGTTTTCATGCCGACGCCGAACTGGCCCCACGAGACGTGGTTGCGCGCGCCATCGACCACGAAATGAAGCGCCTGGGAATTCCGTGTGTCTATCTCGACATCAGTCACAAACCGAAGGAATTCATTGTCACGCACTTTCCGACGATTCACGGTCGCTGTCTCGATCTCGGTCTGGATATGACGCAGGAACCGTTACCCGTCGTGCCGGCCGCCCACTACACCTGCGGAGGCGTTTGGACTGATCGCCGCGGTCGAGCGGATGTCCCAGGACTCCACGCGGTGGGCGAGGTCGCATTCACCGGCCTCCACGGTGCGAACCGAATGGCAAGCAACTCTCTCTTGGAATGTCTGGTCTACGGCCAATCCGCTGCCGATGACATATTGGCGCATTTGACGGCGCCGGTCGAGGTGCCTGATCTCCCACGATGGGACGAGAGTCGGGTCACCGACTCCGACGAGGAGGTGGTGGTCAGCCACAACTGGGACGAACTCCGGCGTTTCATGTGGGACTACGTAGGAATCGTGCGCAGCGACAAACGCCTGGAACGGGCCAGCCGCAGGATCCGCCTCCTCGCCATGGAGATCGACGAATATTACGGCAACTTCAAAATCAGCAGTAATCTCATTGAGCTGCGCAATCTCGCTCTCGTCGCCGATCTCATAATCCGCTGCGCAATCGCCCGGCGGGAAAGCCGCGGACTGCATCACAACATCGATTGCCCCGCCCATGACGACGATGGCCACCACAAGATGCCCGCGCGGGACACCATTCTCGTACCGTCCAACTCGTTTTTGGCAACGCGACCACCGGGAGACTGGTAGGCCGCCGATTTCACGCCGGTCCACGCGGCAGCCGCTCTTGTGTACGCAGCGTCACTCGCAGCCGGCGGAACGCTCCCGGGTCCAGCGCCGAGTCGTCGATCAGTACCGAAATCCGGCGGAATCGCCCGGTTTCAAACCGCAGTACGGCGCACCAAGGCAGCACCAGACTGCTGCCCAGAAGTTTTGCATCGCGGCTCGCACTGCGGCGGCACAATGACCAGCGCCCATCGCTGCTGCGCCGCACCTGCCGCACGAAACGCTCCGAACCGGCGTCCAGGTGCCGACGCTTCGTCTGTCGCCACGAACCGTACGCGCCGACAGCGGAAACGACGAACAAAAACCAACCGCCGCCCGCTGCGACGACGCCGACAGGCGTCAGCAGATGGACCAATCGCAATGCGGATCCCAAACGCCTGGCCGGCGCCAGGTCAAGAACGAGCGGTATTGACGATCCGCTCGACGATGTCACGGACACGGGGCTCCGGTGCTTCGATGCGCCCGGTCAGGTACAAATACAGTTCCGGATCCTGCATATCCAAGAGATGCTCGAACGCCGCTCTTTCGCTCTCCGGAGCAGCGTCATAGCGATTTTCCATGTATCGTTCCAGAAGCACGTCCAGTTCTTTCATGCCTCGACGGCAGCTCCATCGGAGTCTGGATCGGCGACTCATGTGGTGTCCGTCAGTCGGCTTAGCGCCGCGCGTCCCGGCCCACTGCCCTCGTAGCCAGTCAACGGCGAGCGACGATCATTCGTTTGATCTCGGCAATCGCCTTAGCCGGATTCAATCCCTTTGGACAGGTGCGGGTGCAATTCATGATTGTATGGCACCGATACAGTCGGAATGGGTCCTCCAACTGGTCCAGGCGCTCACCGGCATAATCATCTCGGCTGTCCGCCAGCCAACGATAGGCCTGGAGTAGGATTGCCGGACCCAGATATCGATCGCCGTTCCACCAGTAACTGGGGCACGCAGTGGAGCAACTTGCGCACAGAATGCATTCGTAGAGTCCGTCAAGTTGCGCCCGGTCGTCCTTGGACTGGCGTCGCTCCCGATCGGGCGGCGGTGGCGAATCGGTCATGAGCCACGGTTTGATTGACGCATATTGCGCGTAAAAGTGGGTCAAATCCGGCACCAGATCCTTCACGATCGGCATGTGCGGCAGCGGATACACTTTGACGTCGCCTTCAATCTCATCGATCGGTTTCGTGCAGGCGAGGGTATTCGTCCCATCGATGTTCATGGCGCAGGAGCCGCAAATCCCCTCACGGCAGGACCGCCTGAGTGTCAGACTCGGGTCGGTTTCATTCTTGATCTTGAGCAACGC
>JBFGYN010000226.1:0-6630 GCA_041587415.1 Candidatus Competibacterales bacterium
CCCACCCCGGACGCAAAGCGGGTCGCCTCCGTGACGCGACGAAACGTTTCAAACCGCTCTGCCTCATCGAGGCGCCAGATGGTCGTCGGTTCCAGGTCCCCGGCCGATTCGTCGAATAGGTATGCATGCCCGATTGGCCACTCGGTGTAATCGCAGACCTCGTTCAATGCGATGCGCAATGCGTCCTCGACATTAGCCGCCTCATTGGCTGCCCGCGTGATGGCCTGGTTGAGCTGCAGCAGCTCGACTTTCTCGCGCAGCGCCGCCTCGGACTGATCGCTCTCGGCAGTCTCGTTGCGATCCACATCAGTTGTCATGGTGCAAGCTCTCGTTCTGCTCACCGCGGCGGTGCGCACGTCCCAAAATCTTTGGACACGCGCAAGCCTGGTTTATTGCCTGCTTTCACGCCAGCCCGCATCGCTCGGCCCTCGGCTGAAGGTCGGGAATCGCCCGCTACGGCGCCCTTGCTCGCGACGCGACGTACTGCCTTCAGCCGATTCGACGTGTTGTGAACGATGCTCGCTCCGCGTTCCCGACCGCCTGCCCCGCACAGCGAGCGTATTGAGCCCCACGCAACGAGCGCCCGTGAACATTGCGGACGGGGCACGCTTCGACGACTCTATGCATAGGCCAGTCTGGTATTCTAATGAAGTGGCTCGGAGAAAAAGAAGGCTGCTCGTGAACGAGACGCCCGAGGTCGAGTCGACGGAACGACCTACGATCTTGATCGTCGACGACGATCCCATGATCCGAAGGCTCGTTGCCCGCGGGCTCGGCCCGTTGCAGCCGGAAAATGTGCTCGAGGCCGGAGACGGCGTGGCGGCGCAGAAAATCCTTCTCGAGCATCGGATCGACATCGTGATCACCGACGTGCTCATGCCGAACATGGACGGCCGCGAGCTCATGAAGTGGGCCCTGGAGCATTGCCCCGGACCACTTTGGATTGTGCTCTCGGGCCTCGACACCTTCGATGCCGCGGTAGACGCACTGCACGTCGGCGCGTTCGATTTCATCCCAAAACCACCGGAAGTACAGCGCCTCCGCCTGATCGTCCGCAACGCCATGGACCAAATCAAGCTTGCGGGAGATCGCGAGCGCCTCTATCGCGACCTGCAACAAAGCAACCTGTTGCTAAGGGACAAAGTCGACCAACTCGAGAATCTATGTCGAATGCTCGAGGATCAAGCCAAGGTCATCCACGCCGACCTGGAGCGCGCCGAGGTGATCCAGCGTGCGCTGCTGCCCCAAGCACCGCCTGCGCTCGGGTGCTGGTCCGTCGACACACTGTACCGGCCGGGCGCCAACGTGGGCGGCGATTTCTACGATATTGCCCCCCTCGACCGGGACCACATCGGCGTCGTACTGGCGGACTCAGCCGGACACGGGGTTGCGGCGGCCATGCTGTCAGTCCTTGTCAAGCACCGTCTGAAAATGGTCGATGACGATACGCATGCGCTGCTCGCGCCGCAGGTCGTACTGGAGAACCTGAATCGCAGCTTGCTTGCCGATGTATCGGCGCCGGGTGTGTTCGTCACTGCAATCTACGTATTGCTCGACAAGCGCAGCGGCCGGCTTCGTATTGCGTCGGCTGGACACCCGCCCGGCATCTGGGCGCGCCGTGGGCGCGAAGCGATATGGGTGCAGCGATCCGGTCCTGCGCTCGGGCTCGACGCCGACGCTCTCTACGGTGAGACGGCCGTTGAGCTCGACCCCGGTGATCGTTTCCTGCTGTTCACGGACGGACTTCTCGACGGGCGCCCCTCGGCGGCAACCCGGGACGAGCTGGCGGCCGCGCTCCTGGATTCGAGCACAGATGGAGGCGACCTGCTTCGCAATCTGCACGGGAAAGCTACTCGCGACGCGAGTGCTGACCAGGACGACATTACCATCATCCTGCTCGAGCGCAGCGAAGGCTCCAGCCGATTCGATCACGGCGAAGAGCCGAAGCAGCACCCGGAACACCAGGAGCCCGCCGCGGTCGAGGTGCAGATTCGCTCCGGGCAATCCGGGGGTATGGGATTCCTGAGCATTGCTGGGTCCGCAACGTGGGTGCGCAGTCAGGTGTTCTACGAGACGGCGCTCGGCATGCTGAAACGCGGCGAACCGTTGACCATTGACCTCGGTGCCTGCGAGTACCTGGACAGCACGTTTCTTGGGACGCTGCACGAGATCGTCGCCACCGATCCGGAGTCGGTTCGGCTGCAACGGGCGACGCCCCCCGTGCGCGCCCTGTTCGATGAACTCAGCATGACGAAGGTGCTCGAGCGCATTTCCCCGACACCGCTGCCGCTGCCCTCGGCGATGGAGACCCTCGAGCACGCGACGAAAGACGAGTCGCGCGAGCGGCAACGGATGTTGCGCGCCCACGAGGTGCTGGCATCCTTGAGCAAAGAAAATCTGGAGCAGTTCGATCTGGTGATCAAAACGCTGCGCAAGTGATCTTGTTCACTGGGGGTGGGCAAAGCCTGCCGCGTTAGCGTGCAAGATCGGCGGCCGAAACCCCAAAAAATCGAGAATCTGTGAACGGTTACGAATGGTTATCCGCTACCGTAGGCGCTTGCGCCTGCATTCTTGTGGCCGAAGTGTCCAATGAGGACCGCTCGCAGGCCAGCTTCGGGCCGTCGACGCGGATCGGGTCATCGGCAGCACAACCCGTGTATGCCGCCCGATAGCACCGTCATCCGCGGGATTGCACGACAATGCCGCCCCTCGATGTCCCAGTGACAAATCTAACAGCCGCAACGCGATTCGTGGGGCAGAATGTTGTGTCGAAAAACTCGATCGGTGCCTACCGATGAGCCATGTTTTCATTTCCTACGCCCGGACCGACACCGATTTCGTCCGCCGCCTGCACGAGGCATTCGCCGAGCGCGACCGCGAGACTTGGGTGGACTGGGAAGGGATACCGCCGTCCGACAAGTGGATGGAACGGATTCATGCGGCCATCGACCAGGCGGAGGCGTTCGTCTTCGTCATCAGCCCCGACTCGGTCGCCTCGGCGGTCTGCGGGCAGGAACTCGACTACGCGATCCAGCACAACAAGCGGTTGGTCCCAGTTCTGTATCGCGAGCCGCAGGCGCCCGTCCGCTCGGAACTTGCCGAGATCAACTACATCTTCGTACGCGAAAGCGATCCCTTCGAGCCCGCGTTTGCGACGATTGTCAGAGCCATCGACACCGACTTGGAATGGGTGCACGCGCACACCCGTCTTCTCGTGCGGGCAGTCGAGTGGGACCGCAATGCCCGCGACCTCAGCTATACCCTTCGCGGTAGCGATTTGAACGGGTTCGAGGAATGGGCTGCCCGGGCGCCGGACAAGGAACCGAAGCCCACCGTCCTGCAATCGGAGTACCTGCTGGCCAGCCGTCGGGCGGTCACACGGCGCCAGCGGATCGCTTGGGCCTCGGTCGCGGCGGGCCTTTGCATTGCGGTTGGACTTGGCACGGTTGCCTGGTTCCAGAACCGCGAGCGCGATCGGCAGGCCGAAATCGCCTCGGCGCGCCAGCTCTTGAGCCAGGCCGAGGCGCTGCGCGATATCCCGGATGCAGAGGACCAGGCCCACGTGCAGCATCGGAACTCGCTGCGTGTTGCGGCGCAAGCCCTCGCTGCCCTGGATCGTCTGGGGGAGCCGGTTTTCGACGCCGACCAGTCGTTGCGCAAGAGCTATGCGCGGCTGTCCAAGTGGGTCGATACCGATCTGGGACCGGACCGTATCCTGGCTTCGGCATTCGATCCAACCGGGCAATACCTGGGCTATTACACAATGCGGCCGGCCGGCCCCGTAGCCGTCGTGCGCGACACCATCTCGGGAGAGGTCGTCACGGCCTGCACACGCACGGGACATGCCATGGACAGCCAATTCAAACTCACCGTCTCAGCCGATGGAAACCGACTCGGCTTGTATGTCTACAACGCGAGCGGCTCGAACCCGTCGAATACGGTCACCGTCTGGTCACTTCCCGATTGCGGAGTGCTGCTCGAACGGCGGTTGGCGGACAGCGACAGGACGGCATTCACGGACTTCGCCCTAACCCGTGACGGAGCGACGCTGGTGGCAATCGTCCGCTACCGTCCCCTTCTCTGGGATGTCGCAACGGGGGCCATGCGCCGCTTCGACGGCGACGTGCCGATGCGCGCCTTCGCGACCAGCCCGGATGGCGCTCGCATTGCTGCCTACGAGCGCGCCCGAGGTGAGCGGGTGCGGTGGATCCGGGTTCGCGATCTCAACACAGGCGCAGTGCTGCACGAGTGGCAGGTGGAAGGCTTGGTAAGAGCCATCCGCTGGGTCCCGGCGGGGATCCTCGTCGATACCAAACCAGCAATGCTCTATACCGGGGACGGGCTGGAAATTGCGCGGCGCGAGACTGCCGGCGATCAAGTCGTGGCAAGCGAGGACGGGCGCTACTTCGCTGCGCGCGAGCCCAACGGCACGGTGACGATTGTCGATGTGGCCTCGGGCGATATCGTTGCGCAGAACCGCCGCGACGCGCAGTTCGCCAATATTGCGTTTCAGCCCAACGGCCGCTCTGTCGTCGCGGTGGGAACGTACGGCGTGGATCTGAGCGCATGGCATTTCGCCCGGGGCGGCGCCTACTCCGTGCTCGAAACGGGCGGTCGACCGCTTTGGATGCGATTCGCGGCCGACGGGTCCGAGTTGCGGGTTGAATACGATCAGGGTACCGCAGCCTGGAAATTGCCGTCGCCCGGAAGCGGTGAAATGCCAGTGCTGGTCGAGAACACGCTCAACCCCGAGGCCCGGCCGCATGCGCAACCGGCCGTTGGCTTGCCCGATGGGGACGGCGACCCTTTGGTCCTGGGTGAGGCGCTCGGTCGGTCAGGAAAGCGAGCAACGATCGTGGCCGGCGAAATGACCCGTGCGGGTTATCGCCGCACACTCGAAGTCTGGGATGGCGGCGAAAAACACCTGGAAAAACCGTACGGGCCGGTGTTCGAGTCCGGGCGGGAGAGCATTGTGCAATTCGTCGGACTCGACAACTACTTGGTAATTGGGATGCAAACGGGGCTGGAAATGGTGGCCACAGCCACCCTGGAGCCAGTGGCGACGCTCTACCACACTGGCGCCATCCTTGCCGGCGCCCAGCCGGACGGGCGCCGTGCGGCCACGATGGACGCAGACCGCACGGTCAGAGTGTGGGAGATCGCCAGCGGGCTCGAGCTAGCGCGTTTCACGGCGGACCAGAGCGCCCGGGCTCTCGAACTGAGCGGGGATGATCGCTGGCTCGCCGCACTGGGGACCGAAGGACGGATCCGGCTCTGGGCCACCGCGCCAGCTGACCTCATTGTCCAGGCCTGCCAGTGGCTGGAGCCGCCTTGCCCCTGAACCACGAAATCGCGCCCTTGCGCCACCCCTCGAATCGTGCCCATCCGAATCGACGACCCGTATTGCCTTCTGTTTTCAACCAAGCGGGCAGGTCGCGTTCACCGCCCGGACTTGATTTGGTTTACTTGTTCCATTTCGTTCGTTAGCGTGCGCCTAGACCGCCGCCGTCCATGAGGCGACAACCCGTCTGTCGCAGATCGTCGCGCGGGTCGCGCGCGGCGAGGGGGGTGATCGCCGGCCAGGCGGGCCAGGCTTGCTGACACCGCCGGCGCGCACGGTCACCGGCCACGATCTCATCGACACCAAATTCTTGTCGCGCGGAGAGAAACATGACACTCGTTCTCAAGTCCACCGCATTCGAAAATGGCGACGGAATTCCTTCCAAGTACACCTGTCAAGGCAAGGATATCTCCCCACCCCTGGCGTGGACAGGCGTGCCAGAATCGGCCCGCAGCCTGATTCTAATCGTCGACGATCCGGATGCACCGGATCCACGGGCTCCGAAGATGACGTGGGTCCATTGGGTTCTGTACAACATGCCACCCGAGGTGTCCGGTCTGCCCGAGGGCATAGTATCGGCAAAGCTTCCGCCGGGCACCGAGGAAGGTCTGAATGACTGGAAGCGAACCGGCTACGGGGGGCCGTGCCCGCCAATCGGACGCCACCGCTATTTTCACAAACTGTACGCTCTGGACACGGTACTCCAGGGGATGAAGACGCCGAGCAAGGCGAAGCTCGAGGCGGCAATGAAGGGGCGTGTCGTGGCGCAGACGGAACTTGTGGGAACTTACGAGAAGTAGCGGGGATTCGAGCAACGGTTGCCCGCCCTCATCGGTGTTGGCTACTCGTTCATAAATTATTGTTTCGTCAGGTCATTAACATCTTCCCTCGTGCTCGATTTGCAGGTATTCCTTGCGATCCGAATTGAATTGCAGACGTTGGTACAGCAAGGTTAGCTCGAATGGTGCACCAGGTCGCTCTGAATTGGGCCATTACGTCAGGTGAAACAGTGAGTTGTGATCATGTTAGCCAGTGACACTATGTCACCGTGGACGCTATCCGATTTTTCGCGGTTTCTGGCCGCCCATCTCGTGCGATCACACAAGCTGGACTGACCAGCCCTCCGCGAAGTTCCCGGATCCCGATGCAGCGTCCGGGTTAGGCCGGATACTTCATCAGGGACCCCGGATGCTGGCAGAATTCGCAGCCGGCCTGGCACGGCTCTTCACGCAAGTTGTAGCCGTAGCGACAACTTGCGTGAAGAGCAAGTCACGGCAAGCGAGAAACCG
>JBFGYN010000227.1:0-6557 GCA_041587415.1 Candidatus Competibacterales bacterium
GTTGGCTGACCGACGCCCACCGGCACGCTCTGCCCTGCTTTGCCACAGACGCCGATTCCGGAATCCAACTCGAGATCATTGCCGACCATTGCGACCCGGGTGAGCACATCCGGTCCGTTACCGATCAGGGTCGCACCCTTGACGGGACGGGTTACTTTGCCATGTTCGATCAGGTACGCCTCGCTGGCGGAGAAGACGAACTTGCCGGAGGTGATATCGACCTGTCCACCCCCGAAATCCACCGCATACAACCCCTTGGCTACCGAGGCGACGATCTCGTCGGGAGGGTACCGTCCGGCCAGCATGTACGTGTTCGTCATGCGCGGGAGCGGCAGGTGTGCGAACGATTCGCGTCGACCGTTTCCTGTGGGTTTGGCGCGCATCAGGCGGGCGCTGAGGCGATCGTGCAAATAGCCGCGAAGGATTCCGTTCTCGATCAGAACTGTCTGTTGCGTGGCTGTGCCCTCGTCGTCAAAGTTCAGTGACCCGCGCCGACCGGCCAAGGTCCCGTCGTCGACAACCGTGCATTGTTCACTGGCGACACGCTGTCCAAGGCGCCCGGTGAAAGCGGAGGTTTGTTTGCGATTGAAGTCGCCCTCCAGGCCATGCCCGATGGCCTCATGAAGCAGCACTCCCGGCCAACCGGGGCCGAGCACGACGGTCATGGACCCGGCGGGCGCTGGGGCCCCGTCGAGATTGACTATGGCCTGCCGCACGGCCTCTCGCGCGAAGTGCACGGCGCGATCCTCGGCCAAAAAAACGTCGGCGCCGTAGCGTCCTCCACCGCCGCTGACGCCTTGCTCTCGACGCCCGCCGCGCTCTGCAATCACTTGTACCCGCAGCCGAACGAGGGGCCGCACGTCGCCGGCTAGAATCCCCTCGCTATTCGCAACGAGCACCGTATCCTGACCGGCCGACAGGCTGACCATGACTTGCTTGACGCTGGAATCGACGCTCCTGGCCGCCTCGTCTACGTGTCTCAGGAGTTGCACCTTTTCCGAGGACGACAAGGTGGCAATCGGATCCACGGACGAATACAGATCGGGCGAATCCGCGGTGCGGCGCACCTGCAGCGCGGACCCGGTGCCGGCACGGGCAATCGCGCGAGCAGATTCCGCGGCTTGCAGAAGTGCGGCCGGACTCACGTCGTCCGAATAGGCGAGCCCGGAGCGCTCCCCGGCCGTCGCCCGTACACCGACGCCTTGGCGAATACCGTGTGCCCCATCCTTGACCAAACCATCTTCCAGGGTCCAGGACTCGTATTGACTCAATTGGAAGTACAGGTCGCCAAAATCGACCGCGGCGCCCATCAAAGCGCCCAAGGTTCGATCAAGATCCTGATCGTCGAGGCCATTCGAAGCCAGCACCCGATCCCACGCCATCATCGATTTCGACGAGTCATTGCTCACTGAACGATGTCCTTCCGTCGGCGAGCTACCGCGGGAAATTCTCTGCGAATCTGCTGAAGATGCTCCAGCTCCAGCTCAACCGTCACCAGTCCGGGCCCGAGTCCGTGGCGCGCCAACACCGTGCCCCACGGGTCGACGATCATGGTGTCGCCGTGGGTGTCACGGCCGTTCTCGTGGTGTCCGCCCTGTGCGGGCGCCACCACGTAGCTCAGGCTCTCGATGGCACGGGCACGAAGCAACACTTCCCAGTGCGCGCGACCGGTTACCGCTGTAAACGCGGCGGGCACGACGAACACCTCCGCGCCCAGATTCAGGAGCCGCCCGAACTGCTCGGGGAAACGCATGTCGTAGCACACGGTCATTCCAATCCGACCGATTGGTGTCTCGGCGACCACCAGTTCGTCCCCGGGCTCGACCGTTCTCGATTCCCGATAGCTGTGTCCATCGCCCGTGACGTCCACGTCGAAAAGATGGATCTTGTCGTAGCGAGCCACCTGCCTTCCCCTATGGTCGTACAGCAATGAAGCAGCTCGATATCGCTCGCCGCTTCGGCCCTGCATCGGCACGGTACCACCGAGAAGCCACATTTCGTACCGCGCCGCTTGCTCGGCAAGAAAATCTTGTATCGGTCCAGCACTCGGTAGCTCCCGTCGTCGAACGTTCTCCCTCTCGTCACTTGGCATGAGCGCAAAGTTCTCGGGCAACGCAGCAAACGCGGCACCCGAATCGGCAGCTCGGGCGACGAGCTCTGCCGCCTGCTCGAGGTTTCGCTCCACACTTGCCCCAGTGACCATCTGAATGGCGGCGACCCGCTTGGCGACGGACACGTCGCTCATTTGGCCAAACCCTCCAATCGCCTCTCACCAACGGGTTCGGCCCTCAAACGTTTGATTTCGGGCTCGTCCCACCCCCCGGTTACCGTGTATTGAGCCTCGCCGACCCGGTCGAACGGCGTGCTGATCATGTTTTCGGCGAGGAACAACGCCGCGCCCACCACCGGCCCGCCGGCAATGGCACCGGCAAGGGAAAGCGTCCCCGATATGCCAGGCGTGACCGTTACCAACTGATCGTAATCCCGCGTTGCAAGTCCAACGCGCCCCTGTATCGCAATTTCGGCCGCGGGTGCCTTGATGATGAAATCCTCGGTGTGGGCCTGGCCCGAAAGCAGCGTGAACCGCCCCTCCATGCTGTCGAACCCAAATCCTTTCGAATAGAAATCCTTGAAGTCCAAAGCGAGCCGCCGCCGGAGTGTCCGAATGTTCAGCAGACCGAGAACCCGCCCGACCCCGGGGTCCAGATCCAGCAGCCTGCCGGGGCCAACTCGTACTTCGAGTTGGCCGCTCAGCGAATCCACGCTGGGTGCAGGCAGGGCATCGTGCCAACTCAGCTCGAACGTCAGGTTCGCCGGGGCCTCCTCCAATCCGAGCACAAACCCGAACTTCTCGGCGAGTCGACCCATGTCCTTGCTCTGGGCTCGGCCTTCGAGAGACGCCCGGTGGGCATCTGCCATCTTCCATTGGCCGCTGGCTTGGAGTTCCAGATCGGCACCATTGACTTCGAGCACCCGCAGTTCCAGTCCCTGAGCCTGTTTCCTGGTCTTCAGAGCAAGACGCCCAATGGACGTTCCGTTCCAGAGAAAATCATCCACTTCCACGTCGAGTGCCGGGATAGATCGCGGATCACGCCAGTCTCGAGAGTCAGACTGGTTGCCGGCCGCGAGACCGAGTGTTCCGAGCCGAGCAATGATCGGGCCGCCATTCCGCGGCCAGTAGAGCACACCGCTTGCCAGTCCGCCTCCGACATCGACTCGCCATCGAGTTGGCTCGAGGCGAAGCCGCACGGCTTCGGCAGTGCCCGCCGCAAGCGCCAGTTCGTCAAATCGAACGTCGACGTCACGAAGGGTGATCCCCGGGTCGATGGATGCGCCTCCCTCGAGTCGCGCCAGCCAGGGATCCACAGTAAGTTTCGGCATGGAGCCGTGAATCGACAGCCCTCCTTCGGGTGGCAACTGCGGTTTTCCGGATCCAAGGCGCACCCCCGCGCGCGTGAGAACGGCAGGCCCAGGGAAGCCAGTCAGCTCAGCCAACACCTGAATCACATCCGCGTATTCGAGGGCCACTTCGGCCGGTGCGCCGGAACTCAGGGAGATGCCGACACCGAATGCACGACGATCGGATGGTGCCTTGCCGAGCGGAGCGGGCAGATCGACCCCGGTGCCCACCAGGTCGGACGCGAATTCGAGACTCGCGCTGCCGCCGCCTCGGGCCACTTCCAGCGCGCCCGTCCAAGCACTGACGCCTTGGACGCCAACTCCGGGTGCCACTCCGGCAAAGTCCAACAAAGTCCCAATCGGTACCTCTCCGCTCGCGGAGAATCGAAAGTCCCCGCCCCACACTGGCGGTTCCGTTGCGAGGCTCAGCTGCGCATCCTGCCAACGTGCCTGCAATCCGTCGAAACGAACGCCATCATTCGTGAATTCGACGTCACCATGAACGTCGGCGAATTCGACATTCCAATCTGGAATGTCGATATTGCCGCCCTGGAATCCAACGAGCCCCTCGACGGTTGCCGCCTCCCCGCCCCGCAACGGAATATGCGCCGACAGGGCCAGGGAGCTCGTTCCCACGACATCGAGG
This sequence comes from Candidatus Competibacterales bacterium, assembly GCA_041587415.1. Classification (GTDB taxonomy): domain Bacteria; phylum Pseudomonadota; class Gammaproteobacteria; order Competibacterales; family JAHEDQ01; genus JBFGYN01. The sequence goes on from JBFGYN010000227.1 coordinate 4,046, forward strand.
GGCGCCAGTTGGCGTCCTACGGTATTGCGAAGCGGGCTTTGCTTCACGAACTCCATGAACTCCGCCGCTTCCGCCTCCGCCTGCACGGTTAAATGCAGCACGGGTTTCCACAGGTCGTCGATAACGGCTCGGGCGGGACCGGCTTTGACGTCGAGAATGGTGCCGAAACCGTTTTCGGCCAAGAATTGTTCATTTCGAAACGAAACGAGGGCATTCAGGCCATCGACGCGCGGCCAATTCGTACCGTAGTCGAGAACCATGTCCTCAACTCCGAAGGCGGCCTGAAAAGTGCCTGTACCCTCTCGAAACGGAAAATCCGTCACCGGCCCACGATATATCACTCCACCCTCCGTGAGGCGCCCCGAAACCAGACTTCGCTCCAACCATTCCAGAACCTTGGAACCCATGGCTCCAACCGGATAGTAGAGCGGGGCGTGCTCGACCTCGCCGTGGCGAACCCGCGCCTGGAAGTCGAGAATGGGTGCCGGAAGGTCGCCGGTGCGCTGCAGATCCACGCGGAAACGTCCTTCGATGTGGGGCGTTTGCAAGAACAACTCGGGACTCGCGACTCGCCAGCCGTCGTCGTGCCATGCGATCGCTATCGGGCCGGCGATTCGCCGTACTGGAATGCCCGTGCGAAACAGGTCCGGGAAGTGGACCGTGACGTCATCACCGGCGATCTGGACAAGTGCGTTTCCAGTTTCCGCCGCAACATGAGCACTCAGTCCGCGGATTTCGGGAATGGGCCCGACACTACCCGTCCCGAAATCGGCCAACTCGGCCGAGAGTCCCAATAGGCCACTTTCCGGTCCAACCCGCAATCGTAGGTCGCGCAACTGGCCTTCCGGGCTGGCACGGATCAGCGCCTCCGACACATCGCCGGAAAAATCGCCCAGCATGGCGGCGAGACGGGACGCGGGCGCTATCCCCGCCCGCTCGATGTGCAGTCCGATGGTGCCGTCTGGCTCGAGCTGGCCGGACAGGGTACCGGTCTGATTCGCGGGCTCCCCGTTCCATTCGGTTCGCAAACCGGGGCTCGAGATACGCCACCCGGTGCCGGCACGCCAGCCGTGGACGGTGGCCGCGATCAGATCGGGTGCAAGCGCCTCCGGCCACGCAGTGCTGCGAACGTCGCGCGCGACCGCCTCCACGGTCATGTCGGCGAGTGTACTCCCGGCCCAGGTTCCCCAGGCTTGGAAGTCGGCCATGCCCTGGAGGCGTTTCGGTAAATCCCACTGCTGCGACAGGGCACGAATATCCAGACCGCGAACGTCCAGGAAGACTTCGGCGGTAGAATCGGTCACGCTTCGGGGCAATCGCTCGGTTTGGACGACAGCCCGGGCTTGCCCACCCAGGCTGGACTCACCAACGGCCAACACCACGCGATGATCGTCCTCACGATTGCGCAAAATCATCGAGACGTCGGATGCGCTGATCGCGTCCTGGCCGGCAGCCATGCCCACCAGCGTCAAACGCCCTCCCGTGAAGACCAGATCCGGCACCATGGCCGCCCAAGCAACGACGTAGCCGAACGCGTCCTGACTTGGCACCACCCCGACGCCCAGGCCTTGGAGTCGGACGCGGCCGTCCGGCCCCATGCCCAGTTCGACGGACAACCCATCGACCTCGACCCGCTTCAGGCGCGGAGTCAGGGCGAAAAGGGACTTGATCGGCGCTATGACGACGGCCGCTCTCGTGGCACTGAGAGCGTCGGCACCGCTCTCTCGATCGAGCACTTGCAGCCGCTCAAGGCTGACTGTCGGCCCCTGCAACCGCCAACTCACCTCGATTTCGCCAATGCGCACGGGTACCCGCAGAAGATCCGACAAATAACGCTCGGCATGTGCGGTCCAGGCGTCCGGCAGCGTGGGCGACGCAAATCGGTACACGGTGACGAGCACGGCCAAAAACGACAGCGTTACCGCGACGCCAGTCACCACGCGCCATGACATTCCGCGGCGCATCGGTGATGGCCGAGTTGGAGCGTCCCGATTCGGGGCGATCACATCAGAACCACGTCGTACTGTTCCTGGGTGTAGAGCGCTTCGGCCTGGAACTTGATCGGAACACCGATGAAGGCCTCGAGCTCAGCGAGGCTCGTGGATTCTTCATCCACCAATAGATCGACGACTTCCTGGGACGCGAGTACGAGGAAATTCTGAGCGTCGTATTGTCTGGCCTCGCGCAGCAATTCTCGAAATATCTCATAGCAGACTGTCTCGGGCGTTTTGACGTAACCTCGCCCGTCGCAGGTCGGGCAGGAGGTGCAGAGGATGTGTTCAAGGCTCTCGCGCGTGCGCTTGCGCGTCATTTCGACCAGCCCCAATGGCGAGAGTTCGCAGATTTGACTCTTGGCGTGATCGCGTTCCAGGCTTTTTTCTAGCGCTCGCAATACCTGCGTCTTGTGCACATCGCTGCACATATCGATGAAGTCGATAATGATGATTCCACCCAAATTGCGAAGGCGCAATTGCCTCGCGATTGCCTGCGCCGCCTCCAGGTTGGTCTTGAA
>JBFGYN010000228.1:0-6535 GCA_041587415.1 Candidatus Competibacterales bacterium
ACGTGCTGCTGTGCGGAAACGCCTATTTGGATCGGCTAGACCCGCATCTGCGCAAGCGTGTGATGCCCGTGGGCACCTACATCGTCGCGACGGAACCGCTCGGCGAGGCGCGAGCGCGAGCTTTGATTCCGAACGGGATGGCGGTTGCCGACATGAACTTCGCGCTCGACTATTTCCGGCTCTCCGGGGACAACCGAATGCTATTCGGCGGGCGGGTCAGCTACTCCACGCGGCAGCCCCGGAACCTGCGCGAGGCCATGGGTTCACGAATGGTTCAGGTGTTCCCGCAACTGAAGGACGTGCGGATCGAATACGCGTGGGGCGGCTTCGTTGCCATAACCCAGAATCGCGCTCCTGACTGGGGCCGACTTGGCCCCGGCATCTACTACGCTCAGGGTTACTCCGGTCACGGTATGGCACTGGCGGGCTTAGCGGGCAAACTGATGGCCGAGGCAATTGCCGGGACGGCCGAACGATTCGACCTGTTCAGCAAGATTCCACATCGGAGTTTTCCGGGTGGGCGCTGGTTCCGAACACCGGCACTCGTTGTGGCCATGTCATGGTACCGGCTGCGTGATCTCCTGTGAATCGAATCCGCGTGACATATCAGGTCAGAGTTCCGCTCGGTTCAGTCTCAGTGCGTTCGCAATAACCGAGACAGAGCTGAAGCTCATGGCTGCGGCAGCGATCATTGGGCTAAGCAAGATGCCAAACGCGGGATAGAGAACGCCCGCGGCGATGGGAACGCCGAGAGCGTTGTAGACGAATGCGAAAAACAGGTTTTGGCGGATGTTGCCCATCGTGGCTCGAGACAGTCGCCGTGCCCGAACGATCCCTCGCAAATCGCCCTTGACCAGGGTAACGCCGGCACTCTCCATGGCCACGTCCGTCCCGGTACCCATCGCGATGCCGACCTGCGCCTGGGCGAGCGCCGGCGCATCGTTGATTCCGTCACCCGCCATGGCAACGATGCGTCCCTCGGATTGAAGGCGCTTGACCGTGTCCGCCTTCTGATCGGGCAGCACACCGGCAATCACGTGGTCGAGGCCCAGCGTGCGAGCAACCGCTTTGGCGGTGGTTTCGCTGTCGCCGGTGAGCATGACAACGCGAACGCCTTCCTCGTGCAATGCGTCGATTGCCGCCTGCGTGGTTTCCTTGATCGGGTCGGCGACACTGACGAGGCCGGCCGCCTTGCCGTCAACCGCCACGAGCATGACGGTCTGGCCCTCTTTGCGAAGGGATTCTGCCCGGTCGCCGAGAGGTCCAAGCGTCAATCCCAGGGATTCAAATAGTGATGCGTTACCGAGTGCCAACTGCTTACCGTCGACCTCGCCGGTGACGCCCTTGCCGGTCATGGAATCGAAGTTCTTCACCTGTCCAAGCGGAATACCCCGTTCCTCGGCACCGCCCACAATGGCCGCCGCGAGCGGATGTTCGCTGCCACGCTCCAGGGAGGCGACGAGACGAATCAGATCATTCTCGTCCCGGTCGTCCAGGGTTTCGACTCCCACCAGTTTCGGTCTTCCCTCGGTCAGCGTTCCAGTCTTGTCCACGACCAGCGTGTCGACCTGGCGCATGACTTCGATGGCTTCGGCGTCCTTGAACAGAACACCAACCGTTGCGCCCCTGCCCGTTGCGGTCATGATGGACATGGGCGTCGCAAGCCCGAGCGCGCACGGGCAGGCGATGATGAGCACGGCGACGGCATTGATCAGTGCATACGCCATAGCTGGTGGCGGACCGACCAGGGCCCAGACGATGAATGCAACGACCGCGACCCCTACGACCGCAGGTACGAAGTATCCCGCTACGCTGTCCGCGAGCTTCTGAATCGGGGCCCGGCTCCGCTGCGCGGCCGCCACCATCTGTACGATCTGGGACAGCACGGTATCCGAGCCCACCCGCTGCGCTTCCACCACCAGGCTGCCGGTGCCGTTCACTGTGGCGCCGATGACCTGGTCACCCGTCGACTTTTCCACGGGAATGGGCTCCCCGCTTATCATTGATTCGTCGACGGCGCTCGAGCCGTCGACGACGACCCCATCGACCGGCATCTTCTCTCCGGGGCGTACGCGCAAACGGTTTCCGACCTGAACCTGGTCCAGAGGCACATCCGACTCGTTTCCCTCCGCATCGATTCGCCTCGCCGTCTTGGGCGCGAGACCCAGCAAGGCCCTTATGGCGGCTCCGGTCCGGTTTCTGGCACGCAACTCCAACACCTGCCCCAGCAGGACCAGCGTCACAATGACGGCGGCCGCCTCGAAGTACACTGCCACCTCGCCATGAGCATCGCGAAAGGACGCCGGAAATATGTTTGGAGCCAGCGTTGCGACCAGGCTGTAGGCGTAAGCGACGCCCGTGCCCAAGCCGATCAGGGTGAACATGTTCAGGCTGCGATTGACTAACGACTGCCAGCCTCGGACAAAGAACGGCCAACCACCCCACAGCACCACTGGCGTGCTCAATGCGAGTTCGAGCCAACCCAGTGTTCGGGGCACGACAAGCTGCTCGAACGTGAGTCCGAACATTTCCCCCATGGCGATGACGACCAGCGGAATCGAGAGTGCAGCGCTCACCCAGAAGCGTCGGGTCATGTCCCGCAACTCGGGATTCTCTTCCTCCTCGAGAGTCACCGTCATCGGCTCCAGCGCCATGCCGCAGATCGGGCAGTCGCCAGGCTCGTCGCGGACGATTTCCGGGTGCATCGGGCAGGTATACTGGGTCTTGGTCGGCAGGCCGGGCGACTCGGGCTCTAACGCCATGCCGCACTTGGGGCAGCTCTCTGGGCCAGGTTCCCGAACTTCCGGATGCATCGGGCAAATGTAGGCGGTGTTTGCCGAGGGCGAGGCCCGAACGGCGGAATGGTCCTCCCCGGTGCCCTGGAATTTCTCCAGACAGCGATTGCTACAGAAGTAGTGCTGTTGGCCATTTACCTCCGCCTTGTGTGGGGTGCTTGCCGACACTTCCATGCCGCAAACCGGGTCACGGAACGTCGTCTCGTTCACGGGACCGGCGCAGCTGTGTTCGCGGGGCTGGCGTTCGTTCATTGGGGCTCCATCGGCCATTGGGGTTTTTTCGGCTGGTGCCGGTCAGTCTGTTGCGAAAAATCTGGTGCAACCTTGCGAATGACTCAATCCCGGAAAATCCACTGGGTGGAACGTCCAGCACCGATGCTCGGCTACGGCGCATTGAACTATGGGAAAGATGCAGGCTAGTCCCGCCGTGTTCACCGGGGAATTTCCGGAACGTTACGATACGTTGAGAAAACGTGAAATGCACTGCTCGAGCGCACGGTCAGTCTGGCGCCGTGCCATTGCAAACACTATCGCCGCAATGGATTACGCTTTCGTATAGTTCCGGCCACGAAATCCCAATCTCAAATCCGGTAGTCTCACGGATGGGACCGGAGTCGACCGGAAATTGTTCGTTGGCCAGCGGATCACTGTCGCGATCCAGACCGGAGCCTACAAGCAATGTGTCCTGTGCGGTGATGTTCCGACCGGAAAATGCGATGAAAATTCTCGTAATCGAAGACGACGTGGAAACGGCGGCCTACATCGCCAACGGCATGAACGAGCACGGGCATGCCGTCGATATGGCCGCGACGGGCCGCGATGGGCTGTTCATGGCGACAGCAGGACCCTATGACCTGATGATCGTGGACCGGATGTTGCCAGAGCTGGACGGCCTGTCGATCGTGAAGACCATCCGTGACTCGGGCGTGAAGACCCCGGTGCTCTTTCTCACGGCGCTGGGTGGCATCGACGACCGCGTCAGCGGCTTGGATGCCGGTGGGGACGACTACCTGGTGAAGCCGTTCGCATTCTCGGAACTGCTCGCCCGTGTGCACGCCCTGGGCCGGCGCCCGCCCATGGCGGCCGCCGAAACGGTCCTGCGCACCGAAGACCTGGAAATGGATCTGCTGAAACGGACGGTGACTCGCCATGGCAGGAAGGTCGATCTGCAACCGCGGGAATTTCGCCTGCTCGAGTATCTGATGCGTCACGCCGGACAGGTGGTCACCCGCACGATGCTACTCGAACACGTATGGGATTTTCATTTCGATCCGCACACGAACGTTGTGGAAACGCACATGAGCCGGCTGCGCGCCAAGATGGACAAACCGTTCGATACGCAGCTCCTCCACACCGTCCGGGGTGCTGGATACTCCCTTCACGGCGCAGAGGAGGCGTCGTGCAAACGCTGAGGCTCACCCATGCCGCGCCGGTCCGCTACGCGCTCGCTTTCGCGGGCTTGTCGACGCTTGCGATGGGCGCGCTGCTTGCCGTGATCTACTGGTCGGTGATTTCGCTGCTGGAACGGCATCTGGATATTGCCATCGAGCAACAACAGCTTGCATTGCGGAATCAATTCTCCAACGACGGCCGGGACGCCATGCTCGGACTGCTCAATCAGTATCTCGGCGACGGTGGCGGCCTGCAGCACTATTTGGTGCAGGACCGATCCGGACAGGTTCTGGGCGGGGATTTGTCGTCGATCGAACCTTCCCTGGGGTGGCTCGACGTCACCATTTCTTCTACCGGGTCAGGAACCGATATTCGCAGCTACGACCTGCGCGCACGCAGCGACTACTTTGACGAAGACACCTATGTGCTCGTTGCGCTGGACACAAGCGAACTCGCCGAAACGAGTAACATGATCCTGTGGTCTTTTGGATTCACGCTCGCCGCGACGATTGCAATTTCTCTCGCAGGCGGCGTCGCCATTGGCTCCGCCCTGCTTCGCCGGGTGCAGACGGCGAGCGACGCAGCACGGGCGATCATGGACGGGGATCTTAGCCAGCGCATTCCGGTTGCCGGCAACGACGACGAGATCGACCGGCTCGCCGACAGCCTGAATCAGATGCTCGCGCGCATCGAGGAGCTCATGGAGAACGTGCGCCACGTCACCAGCGACATCGCGCACGACCTGCGCACGCCGCTCGGTCGGCTGCGCCAGCGCCTGGAGGCGGCACGCCTGAAGGAGCGAGCTGCAGGCGAATACGAGGAAGTGATCGACTCAGCCATCGCCGACACCGACGCAGTGCTCAAGACTTTCGACGCCATGCTCCGGATCGCCCAAATTGAATCGGGCGGGGTCCGCTCGCGATTCGCACGGGTGGATATAAGCGATATTGCTGACAATGTGGCCGAAATTTTTCGGCCCGTGGCCGAAGACGACGGCAAGGGCCTCGTGACGGACATCGAAACGGGGATCCGTGTACACGGTGATCGGGAACTGCTCACCCAACTGCTGGCCAATCTCATCGAGAACGCACTGCGCCACACGCCCCAGGGAACGACGGTCGGTGTCGGTCTGAGAATGGATCCCGTCGGCCCCTGCCTGGTGGTAAGTGACGACGGCCGGGGCATCCCCGAAGAGGAACGGCACCAGGTCCTGCGGCGATTTTACCGACTGGACGCGAGTCGGACCACACCCGGCAGCGGTCTGGGGCTAAGCCTGGTCGCCGCGGTCACCAAACTGCATGGTGCCGAGCTGTCAATGCAGGACAACGCGCCGGGGCTTCGGGTGACCATCCGGTTCAGTCGGGATATCGAGCAATCGACTAGGGACCCGAGAGGGGCAACGCTCGGCGCGGGTGTGGGCACGACACGCTCGATCGGTGGACAACGTTTAACGCGGCGTGAAGCCCGGATTAGGGCACACGGCCGCGAATCGGGGGGGCATTCAATGCCTGCTCGGATCGAAGGAGGCTGCGATTGATGCGACCAGCGGCCAACGATTCCTCGGATTTCGCGCTGTCCCGCGCTAGCGCGGCGTGCGTAGTGCCCAGACCGCAAAGAGAGCACACACAGAGTGGCATTGGAGTAGAACGATGAACAGACGAGTCACGGCTTCGGCCGTTGCAGCAATTCTTCTGGCAAGTGGTGCAGTCGCTGCGACGGATGAGGATGCGCACCCCGCAGCCATGCATGATGCCCACATGGAACGGATGGAGGCAATGCACAAGCAGATGGAGTCCATTCGCTCGGCGGAGGATCCGGAAAAGCGCCGCGAGCTCATGCACGAGCACATGAAAAGCATGCGCGAGGCGATGATGGGCATGCGCGGAATGATGGGCGACGGCGAGCACCGGGAACGGGGCATGGGTCACCACGGATCGCGCGGTAAGGGCGACGATGATTGCTTGCGCAGGTACGAAGCCGACACCACTCGGCTGCACCGTCGGCAACAGCTCATGGCCGAGCGCATGGCGCATATGGAAGAGCATTTGGGCGGATCCGCCGCGATGCTGGAGCAGATGCATCGACGTATGGACATGATGCAGGAAATGATGGAACAGATGATGGCGCAGCAGGAGCAGTTTCTGCGGGTACCCGAAAGCGAGGGAACCAACTGACCCTTCGGCGATCGACGCGCTGGCGCATTTGCGCCGGAGTGCCGGGCGCAGCAGTGAAGCATACAATGCCGCAATAGCGAATCGGATTTTGGAAGCGATCTGGCCGGAATTCCATTGGAGTTGCAAAGCGGCTGACGCACCGTTACCGAGCCGGGCTCCTGCAAAGAGCAGAGC
>JBFGYN010000229.1:0-6532 GCA_041587415.1 Candidatus Competibacterales bacterium
GCTCAACCCGGCGCTGCCGGTAATTATCCTGACGGCCCACGGCACGATTCCCGACGCGGTCGACGCCACCCAGAAGGGTATTTTCAGCTACCTGACGAAACCGTTCGACGTCCAAAAATTGCTTGAATGTGTTGCGATGGCGCTCCGGGTCAGTGGCACCTCGGCGCGAAACACGGACAACAACTCGTCACGGGACGAATGGAAACGAGGCATCATTACCCAAAGCCCCATATTGAACGAGGTCCTGAGCCACGCGCGACTCGTGGCCGAAGGTGACACGAGCGTCTTGATCCAAGCCCCGAGCGGCACCGGCAAGGAGCTGTTCGCGCGGGCAATCCACCGGGCGAGCCCCAGGTTCTCCGGACCATTCATTGCGGTCAATTGCTCGGCCATTCCCGAGCAATTGCTGGAATCCGAGCTGTTCGGTCACAGCAAGGGCTCGTTCACGGGCGCGACCCAAAGCCACGAGGGCCTGTTTCGGGCTGCCAGCGGCGGTACCCTGTTTCTGGACGAGATCGGCGATATGCCGCTCTCGTTCCAGGCGAAGCTCCTGCGAGTACTGCAGGAAGGGGAGGTTAGGCCGGTTGGCTCGACCCAATCCCATAGGGTCGATGCGCGGATAATCTCGGCGACGCACCGAATTTTGGAAGAAGCGGTCAATGACGGAAATTTCCGCGGCGACCTCTACTACCGACTCAATGTCGTGATGCTGGAGTTGCCGCCTCTCGCGTATCGGCGGGAAGACATACCGCTGCTCGCAAACCATTTTCTCTCGACGCTTCCCGACCGCACACGGCGTCGGGTCACTGGCTTCTCCCCAGAGGCGATGGAACTGCTCATCGCGGCTCCGTGGCCTGGAAACGTGAGGCAATTGCGAAATGTCGTCGAGCAAGCCGTCGCTCTGTCCACGGCACCGATCATCCCAGCCACGCTCATTCAGAAGGCCCTTCGAGACGAACCGGAGCGCATTCAATCCTTGGCCGAAGCACGCGAGGGTTTCGAGCGCCGTTATCTGGTGCGGCTGTTGAGAATGACCAACGGAAATGTCAGCCAGGCATCGCGCCTCGCTGGAAGAAACCGCACGGAATTCTACAAGTTGCTGCAGCGGCACCACCTGGACGCGAAATCGTTCCGAGCGGCCGCGGAATGAGCTCCTACCGCCACGAATCAAATGGATTACGAACCATGCCCATTGCCCTTCTCTTGAGCTTTAGCCTGTTTTATTCGACCTCGGCCATTGCCGAGCAGATCGGGGAGGTCAGCACCGTATTCAAAATGCTGGGCCCAAATCACAAGATCGTGATCGAAGCGTTCGACGATCCCGACGTCGAGGGCGTAACCTGCCACCTGGCCCGGGCGAAGACCGGGGGGATAAGCGGGGGCCTCGGTCTGGCCGAAGATCCGTCTGACGCTTCCATCGCATGCAGACAGGTCGGCCCGGTCCGCATCAAGAAAGACCTGGACGACGGTGACGAGGTGTTCGGAAAAAGTACCTCGATCATTTTCAAGCGACTGCAGGTGGTCCGCTTCCACGACACCAAGCGCAATGTTCTCGTTTACCTTGCCTACAGCGATAGGATTGTCGAGGGCAGCCCCAAGAACTCCATTTCGACGGTCCCCATCATCCCGTGGCCAGGTCAGTGACTTGCGGGCGTGCACTCGCGGCCGCCCCCGGGTGAGACGTCCCGGTCAAAACAGCCCCTCGATGTCGCCTCTCTCATTCACGAAGATGCCGTTGGCGGCCGGCACTTTCGGCAGACCCGGCATGGTCATGATTTCGCCGCAGATGACCACCAGGAATCCGGCCCCAGCCGATAGACGGACCTCCCGGATTGGGACCACGTGGTGCAACGGCGCCCCTTTGAGATTCGGGTCGGTCGAGAAGCTGTACTGCGTCTTCGCCATGCAAATGGGTAAATCTCCGAATCCCTGCTCCTGGAATCGTGCGAAGTGCGCCCGAACCGCCTTGTCTGCAATGATGTCGTCTGCATGATAAATGTTGACAGCGATTTCACGGGCCTTTTCCCAAAGCGGCGTGTCATCGCTGTACAGGGTTCTGAATTGGGCCGCACCGGAATCGGCCAATTCCGCCACCCGCGCGGCGATCCCCTCCGTACCAGCACCGCCGTCAGCCCAGTGGGTGCATTCGAATGCGTCCACCCCGAAGTCCTCGCAGTAGGATCGGATTGCGTCCAATTCGGCATCGCTATCGGTCAAGAAACGGTTGATCGCAACCACGGCCGGCACGCCGAACTGCCCAACATTTCGTATGTGGCGCCCAAGATTCGGCAGACCGTGCTGAAGGGCTTCGACATTTTCTGTTCCCAGATCCTCCTTACCGACTCCACCATGCATCTTCAGGGCACGAACCGTGGCAACGATGACCGCCGCAGCTGGCTTCAGACCGGCCTTTCGACATTTAATGTCGAAGAATTTCTCAGCGCCCAGATCGGCGCCGAAACCCGCCTCCGTCACGACGTAGTCCGCAAGTTTCAGTGCGGTAGTCGTTGCGACAACGGAATTGCAACCGTGAGCAATGTTGGCGAACGGCCCGCCGTGAACGAATGCAGGCGTGTGCTCGAGTGTCTGCACAAGATTTGGCATGAAAGCGTCTTTCAACAGCGCGGTCATCGGACCTTCGGCCTTTACGTCCCGGGCATAGATCGATTCGCGCTGCCGTGTGTAGCCGACAATGATTCCGCCGAGGCGAGCCTGGAGATCCTGCATGTCGGTGGCAAGACAGAAAATTGCCATGACTTCCGATGCGACGGTAATGTCGAACCCGGTCTCGCGCAAGAATCCGTTTCCCACGCCGCCGAGCCCGGAAACGACCTGCCGCAGTGCCCGATCGTTCATGTCTAGGACCCGACGCCAGGCAACGCGACGAATATCGAAGCGAAGCTCGTTTCCCCAATGAATGTGGTTGTCGATAAGGGCCGCAAGAAGATTGTGTGCCGCTCCGATGGCATGGAAATCACCTGTGAAGTGAAGATTGATCTCCTCCATTGGCACAACCTGGGCATATCCTCCGCCGGCCGCACCGCCCTTCATTCCGAAACACGGGCCGAGGCTCGGTTCCCGCAGGCAAATGGCAGCATCTCGGCCGATCCTACGCAGGCCGTCGCCCAGGCCTACGGTCGTGGTGGTCTTGCCTTCGCCTGCTGGCGTCGGCGTGATTGCCGTGACCAGAATCAGTTTGCCGTCCGGCCGGGCCTGAACGGACCGAATGAACTCGAAATCCACTTTCGCCTTGTTGTGACCGTACGGGTGCAGTGCGTCCGCTGGAATTCCGAGGGCATTACCAATTTCCCCAATGGGTCGAACCGTTGCCTCACGGGCAATCTGAATGTCGCTTTTTGTGCTGCTCACGGTGGGTTCCTCTCGGGCGCAGACGGGAGCTCCAACTTCCCGGTACACCGGGATGGAACTCGGTTCACTAGACTGCGAAGGTTGCAGCACTCGGCGAGGCCGCACATCCCGAATAACGCCACCCTCGGGCTATCGGGCGACACACAGACCCCAGTCGGGCGACGCGCTGAAATCGCTCGAGAACGCAACACGCCGCACCGCGCAGCAATTCTGACGTCCAACCTGCCATGACCGCCAGTTGGCTGAAGAAGGTACGCGTGCCGTGACGGACGGGCGACTCAGTTGTGTAGCTTCTCGATCGTCTCGGCCAACGCGAGAGTTCGGTGCGCCTCTTCCACGTGCAGATTCTCGATCAGCCTTCCGTTGACCACGACGACACCCTTACCCTCGGCCCTCGCCGCGTTCCATCCGGCAATGACGGTACGGGCAGTCTCGAGCTCCGATGGAGTCGGGGCAAACGCCTCGTTGGCCGCGGCGATTTGCTTGGGGTGTATGAGCGTCTTGCCGTCGAAGCCCATGTCCCGGCCCTGCCTACAGGACGCCTTCAGTCCCTCCTCGTCATTGAGATCCAAGTGTACGCCGTCCAACACATCTAGACCGTGGGCACGCGCGGCGGTAACGCACAAATTCAACGCGGCAATGAATCCGACGCGATCGGCCGTATGCCGAGCCCGGGTCTCCTTCGCCAAGTCAGAAGTGCCCATGACGATCACGGCGAGCCGCGGGTGCGCGCCCGCAATGGCATCGATATGAAGTATCGACCGCGGGGTTTCCGCCATGAACCACAGCGGCAGGTCGCCGGGTGCGCCTGCTTCCTCTAGCGCAGCGACCGCAGCATCAACCTGTTCCGGCGCCTCGATCTTGGGAAACAGGATTGCATCGGCGCCGGCGCGGGCTATTGCTTCCACGTCCGCCGCGCCCCACTCCGTTTCCAATCCATTGACGCGAAGTATCACCTCGCGCGCACCGTACCCACCTTCGCGAACCGCACTCACGACTTGCTGCCTGGCGATTTCCTTGGCATCGGGCGCCACCGCGTCCTCGAGATCCAATATCAGGCAATCTGCCGGCAGCGTGCGTGCCTTGGCGAGCGCCCGGGGATTTGAGCCGGGCATGTAGAGAACTGAGCGGCGCGGACGCGGAATCATTGGGGGCCACCGCCGGCCTGTTCGGCCTTGCGAACGAGCTCGATCTGCTCGGCTTTGCGAACCAGATTTTCGGCCATCTTGATGGAAGCGATGTCGATGAGGCGGCCGTCGAGGCTGACTGCACCCTTGCCTTCCTTTTGCGCCTCGTCCATCGCTTCCAGAATTCGGCGCGCTTTCGTGACTTCCGCATCCGATGGGCTAAATACCTCATTGGCGAGACCAACCTGGGACGGGTGAATTGCCCATTTGCCTTCGTAACCAAGCACCGCAGCACGCATGGCGGCTGCCCGGTATCCGTCCGGGTCGGAGAAATCGCCAAATGGGCCATCGATCGGGCGCAGCCCATAAGCCCGACACGCGACACACATGCGCGAGAGTGCGAAATGCCACATATCGCCCCAATGGGTTTCCCGATCTCCCGTGTCCGCGTCACCGGTTAGCACCGAATAGTCGCGATTCGGTCCGCCGATGACCGTGGTCCGCGCCCGCGTCGACGCCGCGTAGTCCGCCACGCCAAAGCTCATGGCTTCGAGCCGTCGGGAGCTCTGAGCGATGGCTTCCACATTCGCCATGCCGAGCGCCGTCTCAATGAGGAGATCGAACCCGATCCGCTTGTCACGCTTCTTGGCCAGCTCGATTTGGGTCACCAGCATGTCCACCGCGTAGACGTCTGCTGGCACGCCAACCTTGGGAATCAGCAGCATATCGAGGCGCGGACAATTCTCGACAATATCGACCACGTCTCGGTACATATACTCTGTGTCGAGCCCGTTGATGCGAACCTGCATTGTCTTGTTGCCCCAATCCAGGGTGTTCAATGCTTCGACGATGTTGCTCCGCGCCAGATCCTTTTGGTCGGGCGCTACGGCATCCTCGCAATCCAAGAAGATGACATCCGCCGCGGAACCGGCGGACTTCTCGATAAATTGCGCATTGGATCCGGGCACCGCCAGCTGAGAACGTTGGAGCCGTGGCCTAGCCTGTTCGATGATTGTTGCGCTCATGCGTTGTCCTCACAAAAAAAGTGGTAGTGTCGGTATCGGGATGGCTCAATAACGCTTTCCCAGCTTACTCCGCTGAACTGCGATCTGGTCGCGATTCGCTCGGTGGTCAAATGGAACGAGGGCCGCGTGAAAGTCGCCTGCCAAGGGCTTGTTCGGATGCCCCGCACAAGCGGGTCGGGTCCATTCCAGCCGCATTGTGCCCTCCTTGTCCTAAACTTGCCAAAGGTGCGGCGGGCCGTGCCTCGCCACATAATTGAATCTGGAAAGGAAAAACGTCCATGCCGGTCAACTTCAAGGATTATCGCACAACGAACCTGTTCGACGAGCTCGTGCAAAGACGCGCTCGGCCGAGACCCGTTGCGAAGGCACTGTGCGAGTATCTCGAGAATCTTGGCGAGCAGGAGCTGGGCGAACGGCTCGCGGCAATGAATGTTGCGGTGATGTCCATGGGGGTCACGTTCACGGTCTACAGCGACGGAGCGAACATCGACCGTGCCTGGCCACTCGACCCCATTCCGCGGATCATTCCCCTGTCAGAATGGCGACGGACCGAAGAAGGTCTGAAGCAGCGTTTGACTGCGCTCAACCTGTTCATTGACGACCTGTACGGCAAACAGCAGATCGTGAAAGACGGCGCCTTTCCACGGGAAGTACTGCAACACTCGCGAAATTTCCGCAAGCAATGCGTTGGCGCAAAGCCCGCTTTCGGGGTCTGGGCGCACATCTGCGGATCGGACCTCGTGCGAGACAAGGATGGCACGCTTTACGTGCTCGAGGACAACCTACGGGTACCCTCGGGCGTGTCATACATGCTCGAAAACCGGCTGGTGATGAAACGTGTATTCCCTGAGATGTTCGAGCACTACGACATCATGCCGGTGGACGATTACCCGAGCCAACTGTTCGACACACTTGCTAGCATTTCGCCGCGTCCTGCGGACTATCCGGAAGTTGCGGTGCTGACCCCCGGGATTTACAACTCTGCCTACTTCGAGCACAGTTACCTGGCCC
>JBFGYN010000230.1:0-6501 GCA_041587415.1 Candidatus Competibacterales bacterium
ATGCGTGGAAGCTACCAGATGCTGGCGGACGACGGCCACGAATTCGACGCCGAGATCCGCGCGTTCACCCTGGCGCGCCCCGGAGTGCTGCACTGAGTGGTGCGGTACTGATCGGTCTCGCACCGAGCCTCGAGGGGGGGGTCGACGTGCGTGAGCAGGCGAGCACGCTCTTTTCCCAATTGCTTGGGCCAGCGGCGACCGCGGTTTGTCGCCTGCTTCGACTGCTCGGGTTTCGGGTCGTCGACGCGTGACTGTCTACGCGATTGGAGATGTTCAGGGTTGTTACGATCCGCTCCGACAGCTCCTGGACCAAGTTCGATTCGACCCATCGAAAGACCGCCTCTGGTTCACGGGTGATCTGGTCAATCGGGGCCCCCGGTCTCTGGACGTCGTTCGATTCGTTCGCGCCCTCGGCGACTCCGCTGTGGTGGTGCTCGGTAACCACGATCTGACGCTTTTGGCGGTGTGGCAGGGAGCGATAAGAGCCAAGCGACGGGATACGTTTCGCGAGATACTGCAAGCGCCCGATGCACATGAACTGTTACAGTGGCTTCGGTATTCCAGACTCATGCATCACGACGTGAGGCTGGGTTGGGCAATGGTTCACGCCGGATTGCCGCCCCAGTGGAGCATGGAGGTGGCACTGGGGTGCGCCAGGGAACTCGAGGCGGTGCTGAGGAATGACGACTTCGCCGCCTTCTTAGCGTCCATGTATGGGGACCAACCCGATTCGTGGAGCGACGATCTCGTTGGTTTTGACCGCTTGCGATGCATCACAAATTGTTTGACCAGAATTCGTTACTGCACGGCGGAGGGGCGATTGTGCCTCCGAGAAAACGGACCGCCCGGGACGCAGCCAAAGGGTCTGATTCCGTGGTTTCAGGTGCCTGGTAGGCGATCGCTGGGGCAGAGAATCGTATTCGGGCATTGGGCCGCGCTTGGTTATAGGAATTTGGGAGATGTGCTCGCCCTGGACAGCGGATGCGTCTGGGGAAACCAATTGACCGCCGTGCGACTCGACGGTGCCCTGCAAAGCTGGTGTGTCAGTTGCCGCCGCGACGGTTGAGCAGTTTCTCGCTTACGGCGTACCAGCGCGCCCCGACGATTTCGTGCAGGGCCGCGGATACCCATCTTGCTGCTCCCGGACTCGGTAACCAGCTCAGCGGCCACCGCCAATCGGCGGCATCCTGACGAAATCCGGTCGGCGCCGCACTGACTTGAATTCCGCATCGCTCGAATGCCCTCATCGCCCTGGGCATGTGGTAGGCGTGAGTCACGAGAATGACGTGACGTATGGCTTTGCCGGTCAAAATTCTACTGCTGAACCAGGCATTTTCCCGTGTGTTTCGGCTCTCACTTTCCAGCCAAACCGTGCCGACTCCGAACTCTCCGTGGAGCAGATCGCGGGCCATGGCCGCTTCAGCTGGGCCCTCACCGCCAAGACCGCCACCGCTTGCAAGAATCGGCAGTCCGCTCATCCGATGAACTCGGGCGGCATAACGAAGTCGCTCCAGTGTTTGGGCCGAGACCGTCTGCCCACCGTATTCAGGAGCATGTGAACGTCGATCCGCACTCAGGACGACGATCGCCCCGGCACCCGATTTGACGGTGCGCTCGACATCGAGCGGCCCATGGATTTGTAGCGAGCGCATGAGCACTCGCGCGGCGCCCGGAACGCTCGCCGCGTAGAGCAGAACCAGACTCGTCGCGACCAGCGTGGTCCCCGCAGGACGATGCCACACTTCAATGATCGCCCCAGCGATGCCGAGCAATATCGGCCCACCAGGGGGTAGAAACATCTGCTCGAGGAGACGGCCGATCCCGAAGCCGCCCATCGGGGCGCGCTAGGCTGTGTTGGTAAGTGCTTCTTTTGCCTGCGAATCCGCATGGTAGGACGAACGGACCATGGGGCCGGAAGCCACATGGCTGAATCCCATCCTTTCCCCGGCTTCGCGAAGCTGCTCGAACTCGTCCGGGTGGACGTAGCGCGCCACTGGTAGGTGGTGGGCGCTAGGCTGCAAATACTGCCCGAGTGTCAACATTTCAACGTCGTGCTTTCGCAGGTCGCGCATGACCTCCAGCACCTCGTCTATTTCCTCTCCCAAGCCGAGCATCAGACCGGACTTGGTAGGCACGCCTGAGTGGCGCGCCTTGAATCTCTGCAAAAGGTCCAGCGACCACTCGTAGTCGCTTCCCGGTCGCGCTTGTCGGTAAAGGCGCGGAACCGTCTCGAGATTGTGGTTGAAGACGTCAGGAGGCCCTTTTTCCATTATTTCCAACGCCACATCCATGCGTCCCCTGAAGTCCGGCGTAAGAATCTCTAGCTGGATACTGGGATTGAGGCGTCGCGTCTCAAGGATGCACTCCACGAAGTGACCGGCGCCGCCATCACGTAAGTCGTCACGATCCACCGACGTGATCACCACGTACCGCAGGCCCATGGCCCGGATGGTCTCGGCCAAGTGCCGCGGCTCGTCCGTGTCCAAAGGATTGGGTCTGCCGTGCGCCACATCGCAGAATGGGCAGCGTCGGGTGCAGATGTCCCCCATGATCATAAATGTGGCAGTTCCGTGGCCGAAACACTCGCCCAGATTCGGGCAACTGGCTTCCTCGCAAACCGTGTGAAGGTGGTGCTCCCGAAGCGTCTTCTTGAGACGCATGACTTCCGGTGTTCCCGGAAACTTCGCACGAATCCAATCTGGTTTCCGAAGGCGGGTTTCAGGCGTCGTCGGTTGAATCTTGACCGGGATGCGCGCCATTTTCTCCGCCCCACGCAATTTCTCGCCTTGAATGGGGCTCCGACGTTTGGGCTTCGCGGGGGTCAAATCGGAGGCGGTCTCGTGGTCGGCCATTCGTCAATTTTCCGGTTCTGTTTGTGATTGGGCGCGGCCCGTGGGGTCGAGCGCCGCATTGTAACCCAGATGCTGCAGCAAATGTCGGAGCAGCCTATCCGAGATGAACTGCAAATCACGCACATCACACAGGTCCCCAATCTGTGTCATCCGCAGGCCAGCGTAGCCGCAGGGGTTGATCTGCGTGAACGGTGCCAGATCCATGGCCACGTTCAGGCTCAGGCCATGGTAGGAACAACCGCGCCGAATGCGCAGTCCCAGGGAAGCGATTTTGGCGTCGCCCACATAAACACCCGGAGCCTCGGCGCGCGCGTGGGCCCCGATCCCCAATTCCTCGAGCAGCGCAATGATGGCGTCCTCCATTGCGGAGACGAGCCGACGGACGCCAAGACGCGCCCTGCGGGTATCGATCAGCAGGTACGCGACGATCTGTCCCGGGCCGTGATAGGTCACCTGGCCGCCGCGATCGCTTTGCACGACCGGAATGTTATCGGTGTCCAGAAGATGTTCGGGCTTGCCGGCGAGACCCTGCGTAAAGACAGGCGGGTGTTCGACGAACCACAACTCGTCGAGATCCTCGGCAGATCGCGATTGCGTAAAATTCCGCATCGCCTCGAACACTGTCGCGTAGTCTTGCCGACCCAAGCGGCGAACGAGGATGCGGCGATCTTCGTCGTTTCGCGCACCCATTCCCTAGAGCGCCATCATGACCCGATCGTGCGCAGTCAAGTCGCGGTAAATTGCGTTCATTTGGACTTGGCTTTGCGCGTAGATCCGTACTGTGACCGATACGTAGCGCCCGCCCTGGCTATGGCGGACCGACACATTGGATTCACTGATTTCGGGAGCGTGTTTGCGCACGATGTCTCGGACCAGAATTCGGAAGTCGTCGCCACCCGCGCCGAGGGCCCGTATCGACATCGGCGCCGGGAACTTCAACAGAGAGTCATTGCTCATGCCGGACGCTTGATCGTCTGATAGCGCTCGTGGACCCGCTGCCATACGGAGCCGGGCCGGCCCGTGCCGACCGTCTCGCCGTCGATCTGGGTTACCGGCCATACTTCCCGCGTGGAACTCGTTATCCAGATCTCGTCCGCGCAGCGCAAGTCCGTTTCCGGAACCGATTTCTCAACCGTCGGAACACCCTCGGACGAGAGAATCTCCAGCACCACCTGGCGGGTGATACCCGCCAGGATTCGGTGGTCCTTCGCCGGCGTGACGACTCGGCCCTGTCTGACCACGAACACGTTGCTCGATCCGCCTTCGGTGAGGAAGCCGTCGCGAATCAGGATGACTTCCACTGCATCCCGCCCGACCCGCTGGAGAGCAAGGACGTTCGCCAGCAAGGCCGTCGACTTGATATGACATGCTCCCCATCGGTTATCCGTCGCCGTCCCGACCGTCACGCCCGCTTTTCGGATGGCCTCGGATACGCCCTTGACCGAGATGCAGTGGGCGAAGACCGTCGGCGCCGGATCTGGTAATGCAGCCAGGTTTCGCTCGGCAGGCGCGCCGCGTGTCACTTGAAGGTAGACCGCCAGATCGCCGCCCCCATTGCGCTCGACCAACCCCTTCAGAATCTGACCCCAACGATCGTCTTCGATGCCCGGGTCGAGCCTGATGGCGCCGAGGCTGATCCGGAGCCTCTGCAGGTGTTCCGAGAGGCGGAAAAATTTGCCGTCGTATGCCGGGACGACCTCGTACACGCTATCCGCGAACAGGAAGCCCCGATCCATGGGCGATACGCGCGCCTCGGACAGCGGAAGATAGCTTCCATTCAGATAGGCAATCGGGGCCACATTCATGTTACTCGAACAAAGAGTGGAACATCATGATTGCTTGGTCCGTCACACGTCCGAGGAAGCCCGCTTCGGCCACGTCCGCCAACGCAACGAGGGGTATTTCGGTTACGAGCTGTTCGTCCAAGGCAACGGAAACCTTACCCAATCCAGTACCGCGGGTGATCGGAGCCTCCACATTGGGTTGCACGGACATGCTTGCTCTCAGATCTTTGTAGCGTCCGCGCGGCACCGTTACGTAGAGGGGTTCGTCCAGGCCCAACGCGAGTTCCGCGATTTCGCCCTTCCAAACGCGGGTATCGGTCAAGGCCTCGCCGGCGTCGTAGAGCTTGTGGGTCGTGTAATGGCGGAAGCCCCAGGCGAGCAGGGCCTGGCTGGCAGTGATGCGTGCCTTTTCACTGGGCGACCCCAATACGACCGAAACGAGGCGCTGGTCGCCCCGCTCGGCCGATGCCGCAAGACAGAACCCGGCTGACTTGGTCCAGCCGGTCTTCAGGCCGTCTACCGACTCGTCTCGCCAGAGGAGCCTGTTGCGGTTGTATTGCTTGATGCCGTTGTAGGTGAATTCTTTCTCCGCGTTCAATTTGTAGCTCTCTGGGAATTGTCGAATGAGTGCGGCACTGAGCGCGGCGATATCGCGCGCACTCGAGTAATGATTCTCGTCGGGAAGACCCGTCGAGTTCACGAAGTTCGTGTTCTCGAGCCCCATCTGCTTGCCATGGTGATTCATGAGGGCGGCGAATGCCTCCTCGCTTCCTGCGATGTGCTCGGCCAACGCCACGGCGGAGTCGTTGCCGGACTGAATGATCAGGCCGCGAAGGAGGTCGGATACCGACACTTGTGTACCAACCTCGATGAACATCCGCGATCCTCCCGTACGCCAGGCGCGCTCGCTGATCAGTACTTGGTCGTCGGAGGAAATGTCTGCGTCGCGCAGCGCCACATCCACCACATAGGCGGTCATCAATTTCGTTATGCTGGCAGGTTCCATCCTTGCGTCCGGGTTGTGCTCCGCCAGCACCCGGCCGCTGTGATAATCCATCAATAGGTAGCTTTCGGCGGCGACGCTCGGAGGACCCGGCATCGGCACATTGGCCGCGCGCGAGTCTGGCGTCGTTGCCAGCACAAGCAGGGTGAGGAAAACTGGGCGAAGCATGGACATCTCTTTAGTTTACGGGTGGACTGACGTCGCCGGAATTCTAACAGGGAGATCGCCGGCGAACAGTCATTGGGCTTGTGGATACTGTCTTGGTATCCAATTGAATTCCAATAATGATTTTACAGCGGATCGCGCTATTGAAGTACCACGAGGCGTTCCGTGATCCCGTTCGCCATGAGCTGATCTTCGATTCGCTGCGCATCCGCCTCGTCCCGAACCGGCCCGACGCGTACCCGGTAGATGGTTTTTGTCCCGGTCACCGCGTGAATCCGAACGCGCGCACCGAGAATTGACGAGATCCTCGTGCGAAGGCGTTCGGCGTTGGTCGAGTCGTCGAACGCACCCACTTGAACGTAGCGCTCCGCATGCTCAGTGGGCGTTTGGGGCGCGGACAATGCTGCGGGCGGCACTGGCGGCGGCTCCGGATTTCGTCTCGCCACTAGGCGCTTCGCGGGCACAGTGCCCCTCATGGCCTGGAACGGCGGGAGTGCTTCCACTTCGACCGGGGCAGTACCGTGCCCGACAAGCCCGAGCTTGGTTGCTGCGGAATAGGACAGATCAATGATTCTTCCGCCGTGAAACGGCCCCCGATCGTTTACGCGTACCACCGCACTCTGACCGTTCCTGCGGTTGGTCACGCGAACATAGCTCGGAATGGGAAGTGTCTTGTGCGCGGCGGTCATGGCGTACA
>JBFGYN010000231.1:0-6481 GCA_041587415.1 Candidatus Competibacterales bacterium
CTGGAGCACGGGATCCGAATCGTGCAACTCCGGCTGAAAACGCGTCCCGAGGCCGACCCCTGTCGCGAAGTTGCGCGAACCGTGGCGGCCGGGAAACTGCACGATGCCAAAGTGCTCGTTAACGATCACTGGCAGCTTGCGCTGGAACACGGTGCATTCGGTGTCCATTTGAGTCGCGCAAGATGGGAGAGTGCCGATCTCTCTGCAATCGCATCCGCCGGCATGGTGATCGGTGCCAGCGTGCACTGCGAGGGCGAGATCGACCAGGCCCTGTCACTGAATCCGGACTATCTCACCGTTGGTACCGTGTTTCCGTCCCCGTCCAAGACGCACCCGGTGACGACTCTCGGTCTCGATCGGTTCCGTGAGCTCAGGCACCGCATTCCTTTGCCCGTGGTAGCGATTGGCGGCATTACGGTGGAGTCGGCGCCCGCCTTGTTGCGAGCGGGAGCCGACGCCATTGGGCTGATCTCGGACCTGCGCAGTGCCCCAAATCTGGGTGCGCGCATTGCGGCCTGGAAGGGGGCAATGGAGATAACCGGCTGAGGCAAGCCGCGCGGCGACGTTGGTTGACGGGCTGCATGCGGGGCGTAGAGTTAGCGGGTGGGGACGATCACAGAAACCGGGTCCACGATGAACGTCCCCAAGAAGCAAACCGGCAAGGGGCGTGGCGATGGACAGAAAGCAGTTTGCGCACGTGGCGGACGTTCTGCGCATCGGGGATGGCGTGTACAACGCTTCGGAATCGCACCGCGATGCCATCATTCGCGATTCATGGCGCCGTTGTATCGAACTGCATCGGTTGGACCCGACCACCATGCAGGAGCCCTACATTCTGCCCCACGAGCGGCTGCGCGAGCACCAGGACAGCATCGACGAGTTTCTGCGAATTGCGCGACACGGTGTCGAGACGCTGTACCGGCAAGTGGCGGGAATGGGGTACGTGGTTCTGCTTACCGACGCTCGGGGGATTACTGTCGATTTCATCGGCGACCCGACGTTCGACAACCAACTCCGCAAGGCGGGTCTGTACCTTGGGGCGGACTGGAACGAATCCCACGCCGGCACCTGCGGGGTCGGGACGTGCATCAACACGGGTCAACCCTTGACTGTGCATCAGGACGATCATTTCGATGCGACACACATCCCTTTGACCTGCACCGCCGCGCCCGTATTCGATCCCCTTGGCGATCCGCTCGCTGTGCTCGATATCTCAGCGCTCAAGTCTCCGCAGCCGAAATCAAGTCAGCATCTGGCGCGCCAACTGGTTCAGATCTACGCCCACAAGATAGAGAACGCCACTTTTCTTCATCGATTCCGGCGGGACTGGATTATTAAGCTGAACGCCTCGCCGGAATTCATGGATCTGGACCCGGAGTACCTCGTCGCGCTTGACGGGGGCGGGCGCATCCTCGGTTTCAATCATCTGGCGAGACGTTTGCTCCAGCGGGAGTCTTCCGGGGATCCGGAAGCAGTTCCCTTGCTTGGCGAGCCATTCGGGCAATTCTTCGAATGCGATCTGGCCGGACTTTCCCGATATGTCCATTCGCGACCGAGCGAGAAGCGGGCCATCACCTTGGGGGCCAGTCGCAAGACACTGTTTGCCGAGGCGATGCCGCCCCAGGTTTTGCACAGCCCGCGCCGGGAGCACGCGGCCGCGTCCTCGGCCGAGCCCCCCGTCCCGGCCCCCATGCTGGCACTCACCGGCGGTGATCCGACGATGGATCGGCACCTGGCGCGCGCAGCACGGCTCGTAAATGCGAACATTAGCATTCTGCTGCTCGGCGAAACCGGTACCGGGAAGGAACGATTTGCGAAAGCGATGCATGATGCCGGCGCCCGCTCGCGTAAGCCGTTTATTGGCGTCAATTGCGCGGCCATTCCGGAATCTCTCATCGAGAGTGAACTGTTCGGGTACGCTTCCGGGGCATTCACCGGTGCGCGATCCCGAGGCAAGAAGGGAATGATACTCGAGGCCGACGGCGGTACGCTGTTCCTGGATGAAATTGGCGACATGGCGCTTGGGTTGCAGGGCCGCCTTTTGCGCGTGCTCGCGGAGCGGGAGCTCTGGCCGATCGGCGCGAGCGGGCCAGTGCCTGTCGACGTTCGAGTCATGTCGGCCACCCACAGGGATCTGGTCGAGATGGTTGTCGTCGGCGAGTTCAGGGACGACTTGTACTACCGATTGAACGGAGCCGTATTCCAAATGCCGCCGCTACGCGAGCGGGCAGATTTGGATTGGTTGATCGAACGGTTGCTTGCGGCCGTTGCAGAGCGGGACGGCCGCCCAGCGGTGTTCGGAGTCGACGCGCTGGACAGGCTGCGCGGATACCAATGGCCGGGGAACATTCGCGAGTTGCGAAATGTCGTCGAGTACGCGTGCGCGGTTTCACGCAGCAGGTTGATCAGGGAGCTCGACTTGCCGGAGTATCTGGCTGGAAATCCGCTGATCGCGTCCCGCCCCGGCCCCAAGCACCACGCAGCGACGGACAACCCGGCTCGCCCCGTTGAAGAGAAAGGACGAACTCTGAAGGAGGCGCTTCGCCGCCACAAGTGGAACGTGTCTGCAGCGGCGCGATCGCTTGGCATATCCAGGGCCACGATCTATCGGCATATGAAGCAGTACGGCATCGTCCCCCCCAATCTCGAGTAGATCATCCAATCTCGACTGAATCGACTGAGTCAACGGTCACCTGCGACAGGTGTCTCACAAATCCATTGACGGGTGTTTCGGTGAGACACTTACGGAGGCCCCGCTTTTGTCCTCTTCTCAACGCTTCTCAAAAGAATAAAATTATGAAAATTAGCCTGTTGTAGGCCTTATGTAACGTGCGTTAGGCAGTTGCCTAGAAGCTGGCCGCGGGATTGCTCTCCAAGACTCCGATCACTCGATCAACGTAGTCGACTCAATGGAGCAGAATGGCTGAAAGCGAACCACGCGTCGGAATTGTAGCCAACCCCGTGTCGGCGCGAGACATTCGCCGCGTGATCGCGAATGCCACCAGCCTGCAGGTGGCGGACAGAGCCAACATCGTGCTTCGCGTTCTTGCTGCCTTGGGTGCGTGCGGCGTCCAGCGCGTCGCGATGATGCCCGAGAAGGGTGGCATCCGGGGCTTGGTGGACCGTGGTCTGCGCCGAGAGATCAATCTCGGAGAGCGCGTCTTTCCGGAGCTCGATTTCGTTGCCACGCCGGTAACAGGGACGGTCGAGGACACGCTCGCTGCGGTGGAGGAGATGGTCGATGTGGGTGTTGCTGCAATCGTGGTGCTGGGCGGCGACGGCACTCACAGGGCCGTCGTCAAGCGGTGCGGGAACGTACCGATTTCCGGTATTTCCACAGGAACCAACAACGCGTTCCCGGAATACCGTGAACCCACCATTACCGGGCTTGCCGTCGGTCTCGCAGCGACCGGGCGGGTACCCGAGACGACCGCCATAGCCCAAAACAAAATGCTCCGGGTCGACCTGAACCATGGCGCGCACAAGGACATCGCGCTGGTGGACGTGGCCATTTCGGCGGAGCGGCACGTCGGTGCCCGTGCACTCTGGCGAACCGAGAGTTTTCGGGAGTTGTTCGTCACCTTCGCCGATCCACAGGTGATCGGTATGTCGGCGATCGCCGGACTCATAGCACCGCTCGGGCGAGACGAGCCGGGCGGCATACACCTGCGTCTCGGTCCACCGGCCGAGGCTGGGAGTGTCTTCCAGATTCCGATCGCGCCCGGCCTAATGCGCCCAATCGGCGTTCACAATTGGAACTGGATCGATCCGGGCGAGGTCGTCACGGTCCGCCAGCCGGCCGGAGTGGTGGGCCTAGACGGCGAGCGCGAGATCCAGTTCGGTGAACGGGACCGGGTGACTGTCTCACTGGTGGAGGGGGCATTCCGCACGATCGATGTGCGGGCGTGCATGCACTACGCCGCCCGCCACAAATTGTTCGCGCAGGGGGCTCTCCGCTCCCTGCGCATCACCCTGGAGGAGGAGTCATGAGTGATAACCCCTTTCCGCTGTCGCGGGACGAGTTGCTTCGGGCGTACCGGACCATGCGGACCATACGGGAGTTCGAAGAACGGCTGCACGTGGAGTTCTCACGGGGAGACATACCCGGATTCGTCCATCTTTACGCCGGTGAGGAGGCAACCGCGACCGGCATCATGATGAACCTGCGTCCCAGTGATCGTATTGCCAGTACGCACCGCGGTCACGGGCACTGCATTGCAAAGGGTGTGGACGTGAATGCCATGATGGCGGAGATCTACGGCAAGCAGTCCGGTGCCTGCCGCGGCAAGGGCGGCTCCATGCACATTGCCGATTTGAGCCAGGGGATGATGGGCGCGAACGGCATCCTCGGTGCCGGGGCACCACTCGTGTGCGGTGCGGCCTTGGCTGCGAAGTTCAGGGGAGACGGTGACGTCGCGGTCAACTTCGTGGGCGACGGCGCGTCGAACCAAGGGACCTTTCTCGAAAGCCTCAATCTGGCTGCAGTCTGGAATCTCCCCGCCATCTTCGTGGTCGAGAACAACGGCTACGCCGAATCCACCTCAGTGGACTGGGCAGTCGCTTGCGACAGCTACGTTGACCGCGCCGCGGGCTTTGGAATGCCTGGAATGACGGTGGACGGGACCGATTTCTTCGCCGTCTACGAGGCCGCCGATGAGATCATTCGCCGCGCCCGGGACGGCGGTGGGCCAGCGTTATTGGAGTGCAAGATGGTGCGCTTTTTCGGCCATTTCGAGGGCGACGCGCAGACCTATCGTGCGCCGGGTGAAATCGACGAAATACGCTCGAGCCGGAATTGTCTGACACTTTTCCGAAATCAGGTCACGGAGGCCGGGGTCATCGATGGAGGTGATTTGGATGCCATCGACCGGGAGGTACTGGACCTGATCGAAATGTCCGTGGTGAACGCCAAAAAGGCGCCGGAGCCCACGCGAGCCGATTTGTTGACCGACGTATATGTTACGTACTGAGGGGGGCAGGAATCATGGCTAGGACGATTAGTTTCAAAGCAGCGATTAACGAGGCGCTGGACCAAGAGATGTCCCGCGATCCCAGCGTCATCGTGATGGGCGAGGACATTGTCGGAGGCACCGGCAGTCCCGGCGAAGCGGATGCCTGGGGCGGCGTCCTGGGTGTCACGAAAGGCCTATACGCCAAGCATGGGGACCGTCTCATGGACACACCGTTGTCCGAATCGGCCTACATTGGTGCGGCGATCGGGGCTGCTACCTGCGGGATGCGCCCGGTCGCGGAGTTGATGTTCATCGATTTCATGGGCGTGTGTCTGGATCAGATCTACAACCAAGCCGCAAAATTCCGGTACATGTTTGGCGGAAAGGCGGAGACACCGGTGGTGATTCGGGCAATGGTCGGAGCAGGGTTCCGAGCCGCGGCCCAGCACTCCCAGATGCTGACGCCGATCTTGACCCACATTCCGGGCCTCAAAGTCGTCTGCCCGTCGACGCCATACGACGTCAAAGGCTTGTTGATCCAGTCCATACGCGACAATGATCCGGTCATCTTCTGCGAGCACAAGAATCTCTACGCGCTCGAGGGCGAGGTGCCCGAGGAGTCGTACGCAATTCCGTTCGCGGAGGCCAGCGTGGTTCGCGAAGGGAAAGATTGCACCATCGTCACATATGGTCTGATGGTGCATCGGGCCATCGAAGCGGCGGGTGCATTGAGCAAAGATGGTATCGACTGCGAAGTGATTGATCTTCGAACCCTGTCACCGATGGATACGGACACGATTCTGGAAAGCGTGGAAGCGACCGGTCGCCTCGTTTGTGTCGATGAAGCCAATCCCCGCTGCAGCATCGCGGCGGATGTGTCGGCTCTCGTGGCGCAACAGGCGTTCAGCGCCCTGAAGGCTCAGATCGAGATGGTCACGGCGCCGCACACGCCCGTTCCGTTCTCGCCGGTGTTGGAGGACAGCTACATTCCGAGTGCCCAACAGATCGCCGCCGCGGTCCGCCGCGTCGTGGATTGAGGAGCCGAGAACCGATGACTCACGACACCATCGTCCCCATCGTCATGCCCAAATGGGGACTCTCGATGCAGGAAGGCCGGGTCAACGAATGGTTGGTGGCGGATGGCGCTGATATCGCTGTCGGTGACGAGATCCTCGAAGTTGAGACGGACAAGATCGCGGGTGCGGTGGAAGCCCCCGACGCGGGCGTCCTCAGGCGCAGGGTCGCCCAGGCCGGTGAGGTCTACCCGGTAAAAGCGCTGCTCGGCGTCTTGGCTGACTCGTCGGTGAGCGACGGGGCCATCGACGCTTTCGTGTCGGCTTACGAAGTGCCCGCGGCAGACGAAGGGGAGGAGGAATCCGGCGGCCCGAGCTATCAGTTCATCGACGTCGCCGGTCGGCGGTTGCGCTACGCCGTGCAGGGGGATGGCGGCAGCGCCGTCCTTCTCGTTCATGGCTTCGGTGGTGATCTGGACAACTGGTTGTTCAACATCGGCGCGCTGGCCGAGGCGC